>JAFZUL010000170.1 GCA_017618355.1 Muribaculaceae bacterium | reverse complement strand
TAAATATTAATTTATAAATATATATAGTATATTTCAAAAATAATGCCTACCTTTGCAGTTTGAATTGTCTTAATAAACAACTTTTATTAAAGATATTATTAAAACGGACATATTTGAAATGAAAATTATTTTCAACAAAATAGTTGTTGCTGTGGCAGTTACGACACTTGCCGCCATTTTCACTTCGTGCTTCAAGGAAGAGCCCCTCAATGCAGAGTGCGACATCGAGAAGGCGTGGTTGCACGTAGCAAGTCCCACTGATATGTTCTATAACGAAAGCGACACGCTCATCAACGTCATCAGCACCGAGAATAAGATTGTGTTCACTATGCGTGACGATGCCGATGTGACAGCACTCGCTCCACAGTTCACTATCACCGAGGGTGCAACTATCTCACCGGCCAATGGTTCGGTTCATGATTTCAGCAATGGACCCGTGACCTACACCGTAACATCTCAAGACGGCAAGTGGAGCCGCACCTATACCGTGGAGTGCAACCGCGTGGCGCACTACATCACCGAAGTGCTGAACTTTGACTTTGAGCACTTTGAGCTTGACCAACTCTACCACCAGTTCTATGTGTGGCACAACACTCTCGCCGACGGCAGTCTGGGCGACGACTGGGATTCGGGCAACCTCGGCTTCCGCCTCTCGATGAGCGGCGCTAAGGCCGACGAGTTCCCCACATCGGTGCTGCAAGAGGGATATGAAGGACACGGATTATTACTCATTACCCGCGACACCGGTCCTTTGGGACATTCGGGGACCAATCCTAGGCCCATCGCTGCCGGAAACTTGTTCTTAGGAAAGTTCAATGTTGCCAAAGCATTATTCAATGCCATGCAAGCCACTGAGTTTGGTATTCCATTCACACAAAAGCCGGTTCGTCTTTCGGGCTACTATCAGTACAGCCCCAGCGCTCCGTTCACCGACAGGAACTTTGTTGAACATCCTGAGCGCATCGACGCCGGCGACATCTACTCGGTGCTTTATCTCAACCACGATGCCGATGGCAATCCGGTGGTTCTCTATGGCGACAACGTGCTCTCAAGCGAGCAAATAGTAGCAGTGGCACGAGTACAAAATGTAAATGAGACCAATGGACAATGGGTGTATTTCGACATACCATTTGAGTACAACAGCGACATCGACATGACATTACTTGAGAATCGTGGCTACAATCTCACCATCGTGTTCTCATCGAGCATCGAGGGAGCAAGCTTCGAAGGTGCTGTGGGAAGCACTCTCAAGGTCGATAAAGTAAGGCTCACTTGCGAAATCAAAGAGTAATCAGTTGTCAGTAATCAGACTTCAAAATGAAACGACATATAACATCATTATTAATCGCATCTATAGCTTCAATTAGCGCTTGGGCAATTATGCCCAATGATGGCGGATGCCAGAACCTACAAAACTTCTTTCGCAACTTGGAAGGATATGGCAGAATAGGCTATTCCATTGGTGGCACAGCTCCAATGGGCATTCCCGCCGAGATTAGAAAATTGAACAAGTTTATCTTACAACCCAATGTGGCATTTGGCGCCGACCTGATAAAGCCTGCCAGCGCCCACTGGGGCGTGCTTGCCGGCATACACTTCGAGAACAAGGCTATGCACATTGACGCCACCGTCAAGAACTACCACATGCAGATTACTAAAGACGGCCAATCACTTGAGGGTGTTTTCACAGGCAAGAACGATAGCCATGCCGTGCAATGGACCTTCACTGTTCCCATTCAAGCCGTTTATAAGTTCAACGACAAGTGGAAGCTGAAGTTTGGACCATATTTCTCTTACGTCACTAGTTGCGACTTCGACGGCTTTGCCTATGACGGTTACCTGCGTGTTGATGACCCCACCGGACCAAAAGTGCTACTGGGAACCACCGAAGATGATCGTGGCGACTACGACTTTAAGGACGACATCCGCAAGCTTCAATGGGGCATGGGTGTGGGCGTTGACTATTTCTTCGCGCGACGCTTCGGCATCTACGCCGACCTCAACTGGGGCTTGAGCGGCTTCTTCAAGAGCAGTTTCAAAACCCTCGACCAACCCCTCTACCCTATCTACGGCACGATAGGAATAGCCTACCGCTTTAAATAATGCAGAATGCATAATAGAGAATTGAAAATAATCATTTAATCAAACAATAATTTAAACGTTTAAATCATGAAGAAAATTTTCACTTTTATTGCAGCAGCAGCTCTTGCCATGAATGCTATGGCTGCTGACTATTCCGGAAAAATCACTGTCACCATCAACGACAACCCAGTGACACAAGATGCCACCATCGCTATCAACCAGAATGAAAATGGCACCTATGTTCTCAACATCAAGAACTTCAGCATGTCGGACGGAAACACCACTATCGATGTGGGCAACATCGTTGTCGACAACCTTAAGGGTTATCTCATCAATGGAGAGACCACCGTTGTTGCCGACCAGATAATAAACATTCAAGATGGCGATGACCCAAACGTACCAATGTGGTATGGTCCATTTCTTGAAGATGTGCCCATCGTGATGGCAGGACAGTTTGACGACACCGATGCAAAAATCGATATCGACATCGACATGACAGCAACATTAGAACAGTTCATTAATGTTAAGTTTGCCACTCCCGGACTTGAAGGCCTTTATGGTGACGTTAACGGTGACGGTAATGTGACAGCAGCTGATGTTACTTGCGTTTACAACATCCTCTTAGGACAATAAACACAAAACAATTAAGAGGGTGTGTCAAAATGCTGAATATGAAACATTTTAGCTGCTCCTCTAATTAGAGGAGCTGTCACGAAGTGACTGAGGAGTATGATTAACAGCAATATAGATTTTCATACTCCCCCTTGCCCCCTCTATCTTAGAGGGGGAGTTGAGACACAAACCGCATTTTGACACACCCCCTTTCCTAAACATAAAAAGCTTTAATAGGTATTATTACAAAAAAGAACATGAAAAAACTATTCTCTACAATGCTCGCTGCAGTGATTGCACTGGCAGCATTGGCAACCGACTACACTGGTACGCTCACCGTTGACGGCTCATCGTCGCAAGCTACCGTTACGGTCAACAACAGTGGCAGCGACTACACCCTTATCATCAATAACATTGTGGATTGGGGAACGATTGAAATTACGGCCCCTGGCACCACAAGCAATGGATTGACAAGCGTTGTCGCCAGCCAGGACATTGAAGCCGGAACCGCAAACTTGGTGCTGGCGTTCAACGACTATGCTATGACTTTTAAACTTAACATTATTGCCGACTATGGCATTGTCAACGTGCAGTTCGCCCAAGACGGAGAACTCACTGGCTACCAAATCAAAAACAGCGGCTTTGAGAATTTCAAGGACAACGGCGAGCCATTTGCTTGGCACGGATTTAAGAGTGCAACAGGTACATGGGCAGGCATGGCACCTGGCTCATTAGCATCAAGTGATGATTGCCATAGTGGTTCTAAAAGTGTGGTAGCCACATCTGGCTCAGCATTCTTTAAAGTTGGAAATGGAACTTTCACAACTGGACGTCTTAATGCAGGTAGTACAACTCCCGAAAACACTTCTAACTGCAGCAAGATGGATATCAGCGACACTAACCTTGATGCTAACAACGACCCTTACTATACAATCATGCACGGCCGTCCCGACACCTTTAAGTTCTGGGTAAAGTTTGTGCCTAAATCAAGTTCATCTCAGGCTTCTATGAGTGCCATTATCACTGACGGCACTTACTATCAAGACCCTGAAGATAAGACCTACACCAACAAGCTCGCTACCGCTAAGAACACAACAATCGCATCTAATAGCACTTGGACTGAGATTTCAGTACCTTTCAGTTATATAGACGAGAGCATCACTGGTCAAGCGCTGCTCGTTACATTCTCTACCAATGCCACACCTGGCGGTGGAGCCAGTGGAGATGCTATTTATGTCGACGACATCGCATTAGTTTACAATGCCGCTATCACTGGCATCACAATCAAGGGCGAGGCTCTTGAGGGATTCTCTCAGGACACCTATGAATACAACTTCGACCTGGCCGAAGGTGAGACTTTCACCGATAGCGACATAGCTGCCACCTACGTGAGCACTCATGCCTATCTCGTAAAGAAAGTGGTTGAGACCAGCGACGGTTATAAGCTCTTTGTGGCAATAATCAGCAACGACCTCAACACCGTTAAAGTTTATACTATCAATTATAACAAGCCTGGCACATCTCTTGCCGAGATTCTTGAAAATGGAGTTGACGAGCAAGAATATACTGTAGCAGACGAACTGGCTATTGCTGATGGCTTTGGGATTGTTAATGACAACACCAAGAAAGTGGGAGCCACTGATGGCTTGGGCAATTACATCGCCCTGGTAGTTCCTGCCGACTTTAACGGCCACACTGTTTCCGCTAGAGACCTTGTCGGCACCTACAGTGTTGAGAACGGCAACCCTGTTTTCACAGCAAGCTATATCAAAGAGTTCACTGGTGAGCAAATCGCCTACGACGTAGAAACCTTCAATCTGAGCTACATTGACCAAAACGGTTTTAACGTTAAGCCATCACAGGTCATTTACCTTCAAGGCTATGGCGATGCCGACGGCAAGCTGCGCAGCTACCGCAATGCCCCACAGGGCACCAGCATCGTGCTCAACAATTTGAGCGGCATTACTATCCAGCCAGGCTACCTTTATAAGATGTATGGCATGATGACCCTCAACGAGGCATGGGAGACTGAGTCACAAGGCATTATGCCAAAGATTGCCCCCACCGACCCACGTTGGTTCGACAACTACACCTTTGTAGCGACAAGCGGTCAGGAGACTGTCATCACTGGTATTGACGACATCAACATCAATGGCCGCCAAATTGAAGCTATCTACAACGCCCAAGGCCAGCGCGTAAACGAGAATGCCAACGGCATCCTTATCATCCGCTACACCGACGGCACAGTAACAAAGATCGTTAAATAATACTGCGATATAATCCCACAAAGAAATAGCCACTACATTATGTAATGGCTATTTCTTTATGTATCAATGAGATATTTCTACCTAGGATTGTTCACCACATTTGTGGGATGACCTTCCATGAAGGAGCGCACGTTGTTTACCACTACGTCCATCAGACGCTGGCGGGCTTCAGGACTGGTCCAGCCAATGTGTGGAGTGAAATAGCAGTTGTCAAGGGCAAGCAGCGGGTTATCGGCTGCTGGAGGCTCCTGACAGAGGACATCAACAGCAGCTGCTGCTATAACACCGTTCTTCAGAGCCTCAGCAAGGTCTTCTTCCACAATCAGAGGTCCACGGCTGGTGTTGATAACCATGCCTGTGGGTTTCATCATCGCCAGTCGGCGGGCATTAACGATGCCTCGCGTCTCAGGCGTTAGTGGGCAGTGAAGGCTCACCACATCGCATTCACGGAACAAATCGTCAAGAGTCTCGACACGAGTGACGTACGATGGCAACACTTCTTGTGGCTTACTGGTAAAAGCGAGCACCTTCATGCCCATAGCTGCCGTTATACGAGCTACTGTGCTGCCAATGTTTCCAAGTCCTACGATTCCCATCGTCTTGCCTTCTAGCTCTATGAACGGGGCACTGCAATAGGTGTAGTCGATGCTTCGGCTCCACACACCAGCGCGAGCCTCTCTAGTGTAGTGCTCGGCATGAGTTGTCATGTTGAGCAGGTGGGCTATCGCCACTTGCGCCACCGAAGCAGTGCTGTAAGCAGGAACGTTGGTTACCACAATGCCGCGCTCGTTGGCGGCCTCCAGGTCCACAATATTGAAACCTGTGGCAATAACACCTATACATTTAAGGTTTGGCAGAGCCTCAATGAGACTGCGGTCAAAGACCACCTTGTTAGTTAGCAACACATCGGCAGGCATTGCGCGCTCTATGATTTCTTCGGGTTTGCTGCGGGGATATACCGTCACGTCACCCAGTCTCTCTAGTGGTTCCCACGACAAATCGCCGGGATTGCCCACATATCCGTCAAGAACTACAATTTTCATAAGTTATGGAAATGGTATAAAAAAATTAGTGACAATTCGTGTAAATTAGTGGTTCAAGGTCTGGCGCTTGAAGCGGTCTTTGTCGAAGATGCTCTGCCAGCGGAGCTTGATGACACCGAAGAGCGCCTCGCTGAAGATGCCGCCGCTCATTTTGCTCGTGCCGAGCACGCGGTTGATGAACACGATTGGAACCTCTTTGATGACGAATCCCATCTTGTAGGCAGTGAACTTCATCTCTATCTGGAAGGCATAGCCCTTAAACTCCACCGCGTCGAGGTTGATGGCCTCAAGCACCTCGCGCTTGTAACACACAAAGCCCGCAGTAGTGTCGCGCACCTTCATTCCAGTGACTATGCGCACGTAGGCCGACGCATAATAGCTCATCAGCACCCTGCCCATGGGCCAGTTCACCACGTTCACTCCCGAGATATAGCGTGAACCCACACTCACATCGGCACCTTCCTCAGCGCAGGCGCGCTGTAGCGGTATCAGGTCCTCAGGACGGTGAGAGAAGTCGGCATCCATCTCTATGATATAGCTATATCCTTTCTCCAGCGCCCATTTGAAGCCTGCTATGTAGGCGGTGCCCAATCCTAGCTTTCCCGAGCGCTTCACTATGTTGATGCGGTCAGGGATCTCCTCAATAAGGCGTTCCACTATCTGGGCGGTGCCGTCTGGGCTATTGTCGTCAATCACCAGCACGTCAAAAAGATGCTGCTCTTCGAGAGCCAAGACCGCACGGATGATTGCCTCTATGTTCTCCTTCTCGTTATAGGTAGGGATAATAACTATCGTATCGCTCATTTTGTAAGCTTTTTATGATTGAACGACAAAATTAGTAATAAAATCACAACTAGAACACTTTTAAGCATTTTTTTTGGCCAAAAACACCAAAAGTCGAAAAACACCACCTTATTATTGTCTATTTCACAAAAAAGCCGTAACTTAGCAGATTATTTTGGGCTTTTAGGGCAATTTTATTTGCCTCAAGCCATATAACCAACTAAAACACAATGAGTAACGAAAGAAAAATACGCATAGGCATCACTCAAGGCGACACCAATGGTGTGGGCTATGAGGTTATTTTGAAATGCTTTACCAGTAACGACATTCTTGAGCTGTGCACGCCCATCGTCTATGGCTCGAGCAAGATAATGAACTATCACCGCAAGGCGTTGGGGATTCAGACCACACAGCTCAACACCACACGTCATGCAGGCTATGTGAAAGAGAGCATGCTGAATCTTGTGGAGATCATCAACGAGGAAGTGAAAATCGAACTCGGTCAGCCAGGAAAGCAAGCGGGAAAAGCAGCTTTCTTAGCTCTTGAGGCTGCCGTGAGCGACCTCAAGAAGGGAGACATTGATGTGCTTGTCACTGCCCCCATCAACAAAGAAAATATCCAAAGCGAGGAATTCTCTTTCCCTGGGCACACCGAGTATCTGGAGACTAGCCTAGGTGATGGCGCCAAAGCTCTGATGATACTATGCAGCGACAAACTGCGAGTGGCGCTTGTCACTACCCACATCCCATTGTCAAAAGTGGCGCAAAGCATCAACAAGGAAGACATAGTAGAGAAGCTACGCATCTTCAACAACTCGTTGCAGCGCGACTTCAACATCCAGAAACCACGCATCGCAGTGCTCGGCCTCAACCCGCATTGCGGGGACAACGGCGTGATTGGAAACGAGGAGAAAGAGATTATCGAGCCCGCCATCCAGGAGGCCAATGAGAATCAAATTCTGTGCTACGGCCCCTACCCTGCCGACGGATTCTTTGGCGGCAACCAGTACCAGCGCTTCGACGGCGTCCTTGCCATGTACCACGATCAGGGTCTAACACCGTTCAAGACTATCGCCATGAACGAGGGAGTGAACGTGACTGCCGGTCTGCCGTATGTACGCACCAGTCCTGACCACGGCACTGGCTACGACATTGCTGGACAAGGCATTGCCAGCGAGCTGTCAATGCGTCACGCCATCTTCACCGCTATCGACATCTACCGCAATCGCAAGAACTACGACGAGATGTACCAGAACCCGCTCAAGAAGCTTTACTTCGACAAGGGCAAAGACAACGTAGTCCTCGACCTCACAAAGATTGAAGACGAGGAACCGCTTGGATAAGTGTTAAGTAAAGACAAGGCCACCTTGTCTTAAAATATCTAGAATATCTAGTCTATCTAGAATTTCTAGAAAATCTAGACAATAATAAAAACTAAATTATGCATTACGCAATAATAGCAGCTGGCGAAGGGTCGAGACTGGCACAAGAAGGCGTCGAGAAGCCCAAACCTCTGGTAGAACTCAACGGCGAGCCTATGATAATGAGGCTCATGAACATTTTCACGCGTTGCAATGCCGAAAGCATCTCGGTCATCATCAACGATTTCATGCCCGAGGTTAGGCAATATCTCGAAAATGTGGAGATTGAAGTGCCTCTCAACGTCTTAGTGAAATCTACGCCTAGCTCCATGCACAGTTTCTGGGAGCTGAGCAAGGTGATGAAGCCCGGCAAGTTCTGCCTCACCACGGTCGATACCATCTTCCGCGAGGAGGACTTCGCAAAATACATCGCAGCCTTCGAGGCCGACAATCGCAACGACGGACTTTGGGCAGTGACACCATTCATCGAGGACGAGAAGCCACTCTATGTGGATGTGAACCGATGCATGAACATCAAAGCCTTCTGCGATGAGCCGTTCGACGGCGCCAAATATGTCTCGGGCGGCATTTATGCCATGACCGACAAGGCGTTTCCTGTGCTCAACGACTGCATTGAGAAGGGAATCTCGCGTATGCGCAACTTCCAGAGGGCGTTAATCGCCGCTGGCATGAAACTAAAGGCCTACAGCATCGACAAAATCATTGATGTGGACCATGCCAGCGACATCGAAGTGGCACAAGCTTTCATAAAATCATAAGAAACCGACAACTCATAAATAAACTATTATGGCCGATATTAACATTGCAGGAATCATGAGGGCGGGGGCCTACTCTCCCAACCACATTGGCAACGACACTGCCATCTTCAACGCGGTGGCCGAACAACTGCGCAAACGCGGATGCATCGTCAATACCTACAGCGAGGAGCAGTTTAACAATACCGACATCAAGGAAGACATTATCGTGAACATGTGTCGTGAGCACTCCTCAATTCTCAAACTGCAAAAGCTGGAGAATAACGGTAAACTGGTTATAAACTCGGGCTTCGGCATTGAGAACTGCACACGTGAGCGCATGACGCGCATCTTGCTGGGCAACGGAATTCCCTACCCCGACAGCATCATAGTCAACACCGACGAGGTGGTGAAAGACCGACTTGAACGAAGCGGATTCCAGAGATGCTGGATTAAGCGTGGCGACTTCCACGCCATGCACAAGGAGGATGTGTCCTACGTGCGTCACAGCGAGGAGGCGCAAGAAGTGCTGCAGGAATACTTCCTGCGCGGCATCAAGCGTGCTGTCATCAACATTCACCTAGTGGGCGACCTCATCAAATTCTACGGTGTTCGCGGCACCAATTATTTCTTCTGGTTCTATCCATTGGACTTTGGTCACAGCAAATATGGCCACGAAGCCATCAACGGCAAGTCGCAGGGGCTGAAGTTTGACGTGAAGCACCTCAAGAGTATCTGCGCCCATGCTGCCGACGAACTGAACATCGAGATTTATGGCGGAGACTGCATCGTGGGTGCCGATGGCGACGTGAAAATCATCGACTTCAACGACTGGCCCAGTTTTGCGCCCTGCCGCAACGACGCCGCACCACATATTGCCAAGCGCATAATCAACATTATCAAGGATAGAGGATCGAAGATTGAGAATCAAAGATCGTAAAACCCACTACTACACTATTTCACTACTCCACTATTTTACTGCATAAAAACATGAACTTCAAAGAATTAAAACAACAATATAACGAGTCGCTCAAGTCGATGGACACTGAGGAGCATCTCGACCTATGGTTTTACAGGCCTCTCGGCTTTGCTTGGGCGGTACTGTTTTCCAAACTTGGCATCAAGCCTAATGCTGTAACCATAGCATCCATCTTCTTGGGTGTTGCAGGTGGCATACTGCTATATTTTGGAGCACAACCCTACATCTGGCTCAACTATCTGGGAATATTCCTTATCATCTGGGCAAACACCTACGACAGTGCCGACGGACAGTTGGCGCGTCTAACCAAGCAGTATTCCCAGATTGGGCGTATCCTCGACGGCGTGAGTGGCGATTTCTGGGCGTTCGCCATATATTTCGCTCTCGTGTTCCGCGAGCTGCACTTTGGCGACGCAGCGCTTGGCGATTTCTTCAGTCACCATAACTGGATAATATGGACTTTGGCGATTGCCGCTGGAGTGAGTCATGCTCTGCAATGTGCTGTAGCTGATTACTACCGCCAGTTCCACCTCTACTTCCTCAAGGGTGAGGGAGGCAGCGAACTCGACAGCACAGCACAAATCGACGAGCAGATTGAGGAGCTCAAGGAGAACAAGAACATCTTCAAGCGCATAACCATGTTCTTCTACCGCAACTACACCGCCAACCAGGAGCGACTCACGCCCGCCATGCAGCAGTTGCGCCGTGAGCTCAAGAGCCGCTTTGGCGACAACGTGGCACCACAACAGTTCCGCGATGACTTCCGCGCTCTAAGTCTGCCACTGATGAAATACACCAACATCCTTACCTTCAACACGCGCACCATCGCCATGTTCATCTCGGTAATTATCAGGATTCCATGGCTGTACTTTGTCTTCGAACTCGTTGTCCTCAACTCGCTGCTCGTTTACCTAATCCGCCGCCACGAGAACATCTGCAAAAAACTCACCAAAGACCTAAAGGCAGGGAAATACGATAACAAGTAGTAGACGCTAAGTAGTAAGTTATAAGTCATAATTGTTAAGTCGTAAAAGGTCTGAGTTTAGAGGTTGCATTGCCATTACTCTCACTTTTGTCTTCGATAAACGATAAACGAACAACGATAAACAATGAACTCCGAGCTAATTAAGGGCATCATCTTCGACTATGGCGGCACTATCGACAGCCGCGGTGTGCATTGGAGCGAGGTAATTTGGGACGGATACCAAGCTGCTGGTGTGCCAGTCACCAAAGAGCAGTTCCGCGACAGCTATGTGATGGCTGAGCGTGAGCTGGCACGCGTGCGGCACATACTCCCCAACGACAACTTCCACGACCTGCTGCTCAAGAAGATGCGCATAGAGCTTCAAGATCTCGTTGACAAGGGCCACCTCAAGTGCGACGACATCGAGCCATTGGCGCAACAGATCGCCCAGTACTGCTACGACGCCGCACGCTCCAGCATTGAAGAGGCGCGCCCCACACTCGAACTGCTGAGCCAGCACTACCCCATGATGCTCGTGAGCAACTTCTATGGTAACGTTGATAGCGTGTTGCGCGACTTTGACCTGCGCAAATATTTTAAAGGTGTCATTGAAAGCGCCGTCGTGGGTGTGCGCAAGCCCAACCCTGTCATTTTCCGTCTTGGAGTTGATGTGCTAGAGATGGAACCCGGCGAAGTCCTCGTCGTGGGCGACAGCCTTAAGAAAGACATCCTCCCCGCTGAGTCCATTGGCTGCCAAGTGCTTTGGCTCAAAGGCAAAGGCTGGACTCCCGATGAAGACGCCCAGACCCACCCCAATACCATAAAATCACTAAGCGAAGTGCCTACTCTCGTTTTTTAGACATCAAACCATAACCTAGTCCAGTATTGCGAGTTGTTCAACTCGAACCACTAAATAT
Organism: Muribaculaceae bacterium; assembly: GCA_017618355.1. Lineage (GTDB taxonomy): Bacteria > Bacteroidota > Bacteroidia > Bacteroidales > Muribaculaceae > Sodaliphilus. The sequence continues at coordinate 53,764 of JAFZUL010000170.1, read as the reverse complement.
GTTACATAGATTAAACAATAAACACATTTATGAAAAAGATTTTTGTCTTATTAATTACAGTTTTTTTGTTTCTTTTCAGCAATAATAATGCCTATAGTGAAACTAGAGAAATGAGAACTCAATATATAGAAATCAAATCACCCCAAAACGATAGCCTATATAGTAAATTTGTTATAGGGGATATGAAACTTGATACTTCTGTCGTTTTTAAAATTGGCAATATTGATAGTGTGTTCTCTTGTAGAAATGACTATGACTGGAAAAAGATTTCCTCCAACATAAAAGAAGCTCAACAAGCCAATGTAGATACTGATGCATATACTCTTTTATATTTTGCTGAAGAATATTATAAATTGAGATGCTATGTAAACTTGTTGGCTTTTCATGATTGCCAAATTGGTGATACTCTATATATAATGGACAACATGAATACTATAGAATGGACAAAATCTGAAGTTTCATGGAAAAACAGTGACATAAACAATTATTGTATAACCAATATAGATGAGTATTATGTATTTGTAGAACCATCATCTTCATGTGACACAAATTTCTACTCTAATCAGCAGGCTTTAATATGCAATTGGGATTTGTCTGGATTAATTCAGGAGTATAATTCCAAAAAAGAAATAATGCAACACCACACTTATAAATATGGAGATATTTTTGTGTCAAGAATTTTATTGCAACGAAGATGGAAAATATGAGTTTGATTCATTAAGGTATTTTGATTATCCTTGTATTATTAATGAAACAAAGCATTAAGCACAACTTGGTATGAGACAAAGAATTATATATTTCGCTTTATTACTGCTCACATGTAGTGCGGCCTTCGCTCAAAGTGATGACGCAAAGATTCTGCAATGTGCTGCTGAGTTCTTATCACAAAAGGCTCAAACCAGTGGCAAGATGAGAGTTGTTAAGAAGCTTTCTCATTTGCATGTTGTGAAGAGCGGCGACAACAAAGTTGTAGTTTTGGGCTGCGACATAAGAGGGAAAAACGAGGTGATTTCCTATTCCTTGTGTAACACCGCAGGCGAAATGCCCGATGCCATGATATGGTGGCTTGAAACCGCCAATGCAGCACTCGAGCGTGGCGTGACAATCAATAGCGTTGTGCCTGGAGCGTTAAAACCAGAGGTCGCCCCACTAATACAAACCAAGTGGGACCAAAGCGCGCCGTTCAATAATGCCTGTCCCATATACATAGCATCTGACGGCACACAAGCGCCCAGTCTAACGGGATGTGTCGCCACAGCGATGGCTCAAGTAATGTATTACCACCGTTGCCCAGCTCAATATGGTAGTGGCTCAAAAAACTTGACAGTGCATCATGGTGATGGATCCACCTCGACTGTGACGGTAAACTTCGCCGCCACCTCATTTGATTGGGACAATATGCTAGCAGACTACAGCAACGGCTACAATGCAGAGCAAGCCGATGCCGTGGCGCAACTGATGCTCGCTTGTGGGGTGGCTGCCAACACCACCTACACCTCAACATCAAGTTCGGCATTAAGTTCAAACACCGTTTACGGCCTAAAGCGTTACCTTGGATTTGAGAGCGGCGATTATTACTCAAACAAAGAATCGATACCTGCTGAAGAGTGGCTGAAAGACATCTACAAAAACATTAGCGATTCATTGCCTGTGATTTATGGTGGCATTAACAGCTCGAATGGTGTGCATGAGTTTGTGCTCGACGGCTATGATCAGAACGGACTGGTACATGTGAACTGGGGCTGGGGAGGCAACTATGACGGTTTCTTCAATATTGACCTCCTAAATCCTTATTCCTCAACAACGGCTGGCTACAGCAATGAACAGTTCAAGATGGTAAACATCTATCCCGAGAATTACGAGTTAGAGAATGTGATAGAAGTTGAGACTCCTGGCACGCTTTCATCACTGCTGCCAGAGCCTTACGACAAACTTTATCCCGAAATCAAAATTAAAGGTGCACTCAACAGCGACGATGTGGCATGGATTAGACACCTGGCTCAAAACGTAACAAAAACGTTTGACTTAAGCGAAGCTACAATAGTTGAGGGCGGCGAACCATATTTTGGAGACTTGGTCACTGTATCAAACGAATTTCCAGCGCACTGCTTTGACGGCTTTAGCATCGACTCCATCGCATTGCCACAGAACATCACTGCGATTGGCGACAGCGCATTTGCTAACAATATGTCTCTAAATAATGTGGAAATTCCAGTTGGTGTTAAGACTATTGGTATTGGCTCTTTTGCTGGCTGCAATGGCATCACAAGCTTTACTCTGCCTTCGGGAATTGATACACTCGGTGCAAGAGCATTTGCTGGCTGCACGGGCATCACAAGCATCGCTATCCCTGATGGAATTGAGCGATTGAGCGACTATCTTTTCGCCGGCTGCACAAAGTTGAACGATGTAACACTAAGCGCAAGCGTCAAGGAGATTGGCGACTGGGCCTTCGGCAACTGCTCGTCAATCACACAGATTGAACTACCCGCTTCATTGCAAACTATAGGCAAAGCGGCGTTCTTCAAATGCACTAAAATCGCGGCTATAAATTTCCCCTCATTTACAACACAAATTGGTGATTCTGCATTCTACTCTTGCACTTCACTGCGAAACGCAACATTCAACGAGGGGCTGATGACGATTGGCTCCTACGCATTCAGCAAGTGCAGCGTGCTTAACAATGTGGTGGTGCCCAATTCGGTGACAGCTCTTGGTGAAGGTGCTTTTTGTGAATGCTCGTCGCTTAGCGACATTCAGCTCAGCAACAGCTTGACAACACTTGAATGGGCTGTATTGGCTTCATGTGCGCTCCAGCATATTAACATACCTGAATCAGTAGAAATTATTGAGGGAAGCGCCTATTCATACAATAATCTACAAGAACTTGTTATACCCAATTCGGTAAAAGAAATAGGCAGAAATGCATTTAGCAATAATCGCAATCTCAGAACGCTGATAGTTGGCACTGGACTTGAGACAACATATATGTCCTTCGACAATTTAATGCGCCCAACTACTCTTGTTTTCAATGCCATAAACTGCGAGGAATTAGACATAAACTACACCCAAGTGACGAACCTCACAATAGGTGACAATGTGGAAACTATCCCTGCCTACTTCATGCGCAACAACAAGAAATTTGACGAACTGTCTTTGCCTGCCTCAGTGCGAAAGATTGGGGCAAATGCCTTTAACAACTCTTCTTTAAACAGTATTGAGATGAGCGAAGAGATTTATTCCATTGGTGAGAACGCTTTTGGAAACTGCAACTCGCTTACGTCGTTTGCTATCCCCGATTCCGTCAAAGTTCTCGAAGCAGGTGTCCTTTATGGCAGTTCTGCCCTCGAAGAGTTAACCATTGGCGAGGAATTGAATGAGGTTCACACCAATCTCTCCGAAGGCCTAACAGCACTCAAACGGGTGAATTACAATGCAGTATGTATGGATTCCATACAGTTTGCCAAGAGTGATAAAATTGAATCAATCACAATTGGATCAAAAGTAAAGGTCATTCCCAACTATTTTGCCATGAACCAAAGGTTGCTCACATCCATCACCTTCCCACGTGGTCTTAAAAGAATTGGTGACTATGCTTTTTACTGCTGCAACAACATCACATCGATAGATATTCCGCACTCAGTTGAATACATTGGTATAAGTGCCTTTTTATCAACGGGAATAAAGACTTGCCGTTTTCCTGCTTCAGAATTTGTGATGGGCAACGATGCATTTTTTGGCTGCATATCATTACAGAAGATGTACAGCTATGTTCATCCCGACAATATTCAACTTGGTGATGGCGTGTTTGCCTATGCAAACAATGTTGCCACCCTATATGTGCCCAGGCGATTCCTAAACGACTATATGAACGCAAACCAGTGGAATGCGTTCTATATCCAGTCTATAGACGATGCAGATGTCAATATGGATGGAGCAATTACAGCCGCCGATATTACTGAAATATACAACATCCTTTTAGGCAACAGCCAATATGCAAACTGCTATGGTGACACAAATGCTGACGGCGTGGTAACCGCAGCTGATGTCACTGCGGTTTACGACATCCTCTTAGGGGGCTCCTAAATCGAGTAGGCATATCAGGCGCCCGAGCAAAATCAGTTCGGGCGTTTTTTGACGTTTTTAGGGGTTTGTTGGGCGAGGTAGCATTTAGTTTCATTAACTATAAATAGTCGTTCCTCTATGGAATTTAAACCCTCTTCACTAAAACCCTGCATCGTTGTGCATATTTAACGATTAAAGTTTCTTAAATCGTTTTGTGGTTCAGAAAAAGGTAGTACCTTTACACCGCTTTTTTGCTAAAAGCGCATAAAACGAGAATAATAAACTAACAGAACGATAAAAATTATTTTTACTATGAGTAATCCAAACGTAAAACCCGCTACCGGTAAATTAGGAATCATGGTAGTAGGACTTGGTGCCGTGAGCACCACATTTATGACTGGTGTCATGATGGCACGCAAAGGTCTTGCCAAGCCTGTTGGCTCAATGACCCAGTATGACAAAATCCGCGTTGGTCGCGGCGAGAACAAGAAATATCTCCATTACAAAGACATCGTACCCATCGCAAAGCTCGAAGACATTGAGTTCGCTGCTTGGGACGTATATCCAGCTAATGCCTACGAGAGCGCCATCAACGCTGAGGTGCTCAAAGAGAAAGACATCGAGCCAGTAAAGGACGAGTTGCTTAAGATTAAGCCTTTGAAGGCCGCTTTCGACAAGAACTATGCTAAGCGCCTCGACGGCGACAACGTGAAACAGTGCAAAGACCGCTGGGACATGATGGAGCAGGTGCGCGAAGACATTCGCAACTTCAAGAAAGAGACCGGCGTTGACCGCGTTGTTGTTCTCTGGGCAGCATCTACCGAGATTTACGTTGCTCCCGACAAGAACGTACACTATAAACTTGACCAGCTCGAGGCTGCCATGAAGGCTAACGATGTTGACCACATCTCGCCATCAATGTGCTATGCCTACGCAGCACTCAAGGAGGACTGCCCATTCATCATGGGTGCTCCTAACACCACCGTTGACATTCCCGCAATGTGGCAACTGAGCGACGAGACTAAGGTGCCCATCGCTGGTAAGGACTTCAAGACCGGTCAAACTCTCGTTAAGAGCGGTTTCGCTCCTATCATCGGTGCCCGTATGCTCGGTATGAGCGGTTGGTTCTCGACCAACATCCTTGGTAACCGCGACGGCCTCGTGCTCGACGAGCCCGCAAACTTCCGCACCAAAGAGGTGAGCAAGCTTTCGACCCTCGAGTCTATTCTCGTTGCCGAAGATCAGCCCGACCTCTACAGCGACATCTTCCACAAAGTACGCATCAATTATTATCCACCTCGCAACGACAACAAAGAGGGCTGGGACAACATCGACATCTTTGGCTGGATGGGCTACCCCATGCAAATCAAGATCAACTTCCTGTGCCGCGACTCTATCCTCGCAGCTCCCCTCTGCCTTGACCTGTGCTTGCTCATGGACCTCGCTCACCGCGCAGGCCGCTATGGCACTCAGCGCTTCCTGAGCTTCTTCCTCAAGAGCCCACAGCACGACTACACCGTTGACGAGATTCCCGTTAACCACCTGTTCCAGCAGCATGTAATGCTCAAGAACGCTATCCGCGAGATGGGTGGCTACGAGGCCGACGAGGAAATCGACTAAGAAACTAAACTAACTTCCTATATATCTGAAAAGTGAGCCTCCCACTTTGCCGTGCGAGGCTCACTTTTTCAAAAAAGGACATCACGATAAAATGGAATTCACCGACCAAGAGAAAATAGCGGTTCTGAGCCTGCTCATTGAGATGGCAAACGCCAACAGCAAGATTGCCTATGAGGAGATGATCACCATCAACCTCATCTGCCAAAAGATGGAAATCGACCACAACTCATTTGTAGTCGCCTACGACCTCAAGTGCGAGCACGCCATAGAGGTGCTTAAAAATATGGCCAACGACAAGAAGCTGCAACTGGCACAAATGATGGTAGAGATTATCGACAGCGACAACGATGTTGATGACAATGAGATAGCCCTGCTCAACCATGCCTGCCATGAGATAGGCATCGACACATTACTTAAATAATACACCATAATGAAAAAGATCAGAAAAACACTTAACATCGGCTTGATCACGGCATTTTTTGCCGCTGTGCTTGCTATCACAGCATCAAGCTGCAACCGCATGATGACCTACGAGGACGGCATGTTTGATTACAACGAGGTTTACGATGACGATGCCACCAACGACACGTTCCAAATCAACAGCGAAATCGACAACGACGACACCGAGCGGTACTAAAAAAAGTTATTAACAATAATAACAAATTCTTTATTTTCTCGTTTCATTATAGAAGGGAGTTGCATTTAACATGCCCTAAAAAAAACGACAGCGAAGCAAATATCAAAAGTATCATATGAAGATAACGTTCTTAGTACCTCCAGTCCTTGACGGCAACCGCCCAGCAGAACGCTCAGCGGGATGCACAAGGGTGGTGTACTTAGCTCCTAATATATATGAACTTACGGTAATAGGTGTTGTCGAGAACGAGAACCTTGGTGAAGTAGATTACCAAGACTTCGTCTTCTTCAAGAAGAACGAACAAGACTACAGAGAATTCCTCAGCAAAGACAATAGCGACATTTATTGCATCTGGACGGTGAACCTCTCTATCGAGAGCGACATCAAAGCCATCGAAATCCTGCAAAGATATCGCCCCGACTCGCGCGTCATCCTTATGGGGCCTGGTCCCACATATTTTATCAAGAAGTGCCTCGTCAACGACCGCATCTTCATCGTTAGAGGCGAGCCCGAGGCAACGATTGTCGAGCTCCTGCATGCCATCAACGAAGGCAAAACATCATTTTTCAACATCCTGGGAATCTCGTGGATGAACTTAGGGCGTATCATCAACAACCGCTTCCGCCCACTCATCAAGGACCTCGATACCCTGCCACTTCCTGCACGACACTTCATCGCCGACAGGCGTTACTATAATCCCAAAATCAAGCACAAAGGCTATACCACAGCCTTCACTTCGCGCAACTGTCCCTACCACTGCATCTACTGCGTGCCCAGTTCGCTGACCTTTGCCCGCGAGATTGAGAACAAGCGCCACAATGGACTCAAGCCACCCATCTCCTACCGCTCACCCGAGAGCGTGGACCGCGAGATGGCGATGCTCCACGAGCAAGGCTACCAGGCCATTGGCTTTATGGACGACAACTTCATCTGGAACGAGGAGCGCACCCGACAGCTGTGCGACATCATGAAGAAATACGACATGCTCTGGGGATGCCAGGCGCGTGTAGATGCCATAACCGAGCCCATCGCCAAGATGCTCGGCGAGAGTGGTTGCTGCTACGTGGACCTGGGCGTGGAATCGTTCAATGACGAAATACTCAAATATGTGCGCAAAGGCATCACAACCGAGCAAATCTACGAGGCCATTGGTCTGCTCAAGAAATACAACGTGCCTGTGAAGCTCAATGTGCTGATTGGCAGCAGTCCGCTTGAGACAAAAGAAACGCTGCGTCACACCCTCAAAGAGGCCAAAAAACTGAAGGTTGACCAAGTGATGTTCAACATCGTGTCGCCATTCCCAGGCACCGAGTTCTACAAGCTCTGCAAAGAGAACAACTGGCTCTCGACGCCCGACTACGTGCCCACCGACGTTCAGCGCGAGTCTATCCTCAATCTGCCCAACATCTCGTCAAAAGAAATGGAGAGAATTCTCTTCAAGAACAACCTCAGCTATTTCCTCTCGTGGGACTTTATCTGCAAGCAGACTAAACGCTTCTCGAGCTGGAGCGAGTTCACCCACGCCGCCAAAGCATTGAAAATAAAGCTATTTGGATAATGAATTAGAGATTATGGTTCTAGTGATTCTAGAAACGCTTTAAACTTAATGAATCGTCTATCAATTATAATCATCACTTACAACGGGTTAGGATTCTTGACCCGTTGTTTGGCATCGTTACACGACTTTATCAATGACCCGTCGTGCGAGGTGATTATTATTGACAACCATTCCACCGACGGCACGCTCGAATTCCTGCAAGAGAGCTATCCCCAGCTGCGACTTATCGCCAACAGCGAAAACCGCGGAGTGGCGGCAGCACGCAATCAGGGCATCAAAATCGCTAAAGGCGACAAACTGCTGCTGCTCGACAACGACACCGAAGCGACCACTGCTGCCATCAACGCCATGAGCCAGCATCTCGACTCACACCCCGATGTAGGGCTTTGCTCATGCCGACTAGTTGATAAGGAAGGCATACCTCAGGACAGCTGCAAACCCTATCCTGGGCTGATGATTAAACTACGCAACGTGCTGGGAATAGGAAACAAAACGAAATATGAGCCTAACGAAGAAGGCATTATCGAGCCGCTATACGTCATCGGTGCATGCCAGATGTTTGGACGCGAAGTAGTTGACAAAGTGGGCCTGCTCGACGAGCACATCTTCTACGGTCCCGAAGACGCCGACTGGTGCCTGCGCATCAAGCAAGCCGGCTGGCGCATCCACTGCCTCAACAACCACACCATCATCCATGACTACCGCCGCACCACCAAGCGCCGCCCCTTCTCCAAACTCGGCCGCTTACACATCAAAGCACTAATCTATTTCTACTGGAAACATAAAAGACTGTTCTAAATAAAAAATGACTAATGAACATCAAATTCATTAGTCATTTTCTTTGTGATCCGCCTGGGGCTCGAACCCAGGACCCCAACATTAAAAGTGTTGTGCTCTTCCTACTGAGCTAGCGAATCTCCAAAAAGCGATGCAAAGGTACTGCTTTTTTTTGAACTGGCAAATATTTTTGCAGTAAATTGCCGTTTTTTTCTAAAATAGTGCAAAAAATCACGCCAAAGAGCGCAACAAAGTCTGCTGCGATGCATTTTTCAGAGTATATTTACCTCCTATTTAATAATCCTATTAGGATTTAGAATGGCACCTCGTCGCCTTCGGCTGTGGTGTTGCTCTGCTCGACAGTCTGCGCTGGTTGCTGTGCAGCAGGCTGGTTAGCAACAGTGGTGTCTCCTGGTCGCTGGCCGCCACCAAGCATCTCAAATGAATCGACATAAATCTCAGTGACGTAGCGCTTAATCTTGTTCTTGTCTTCCCAGTTGCGGGTGCGCAGACGTCCCTCGACATAGAGCCTCGTGCCTTTTTTGATGTATTTCTCGGCCACTTCGGCATTGCGTCCCCACATCACGATGTTGTGCCACTCGGTGCGCTCAGGCACTTGTGTTCCCGACGAGGTAGTAAATCCTCTATCGCTGGTGGCTAGAGGAAACGACGCAACAGTCTGTCCCTGCGATGGATAGCGCACATCTGGGTCACGACCCACATTTCCTAGAAGAATAACTTTATTTACTGACATCTTTATAGTTATTAGTTATTTAGTTTTTAGTTGTTTTTCAGTTGATGGATAATCGGGACCATGATAGAGAAAGAATCTCTCCACTCTCTACTCTTACCTCTCCACTGTTATTAAAACACTTATGCCTTGAGGGCAAGGCCGGCTTTCTCATGCAGGCCAAAGAGGAGGTTCATCGCATGCACAGCATTGCCCGCCGAGCCTTTAAGCAGAGCGTCAATAACCGATGTCAAGTGCAACTTACCGTCATCTACAACGAGATTAAGGAGGCATTTGTTGGTATTGATCACGTCGGCGTCTTCCACCGTCTGGTTTACAACAAATGTGAAATTGTGGTCATCGTAGTACGCATTGTATAAATCTTTCAAACTATCGATATCGGATGTTGCCGACACTTCTACAACAGCCTTTAATCCGCGTGTTGTAGCACCACTTTCTTGCTTGATGTTCACCGCTCCTGCAAACTCACTGTCGAAAGCCTTTGTCACAGCCAAGATTTCTTGCTTTATAGAATTGACGTTGATGTCGTTGTTGAAGCAGTTGTTGAAATACACTGTCACGTCAACATCACCTTTGAGCAAGTGGTTGTTGGCCAGCGGCACCAGAGCCAGCAGAACAGCCATTGCCTCGGCCGAGGGGATAAGCACATAGCCATAGCAGTCGTGTACCATAAACTTGCGGTTTATCTCGCACAGGCCATACATGCCTCCACCCTCAACAAAGCCATAGCTGCGCGACAATTCTATCACTCGCAGCTTATCATTATTTGCAAGTGCCTCGTCGCAGAGCGGGCTGTCGAATGGGTCGCAGTTGAATATCAACTCCACCTCATCAACAAGAGGTTCACTGAACTCCAGGTCGCACTCGCCTATCAGCCCCTTGTGAACTCTCGTTAGTTTCCCATGCTCGGAGTGACTGCTCACCCATTTCACATTAGCATCGGGATGATTAATCAGAAGCCGAACAAGTTCGCCGGCTATTATCGTCTCGCCTCCAGTAATTCCTATGTCTATCATAGTATCTTTTGGTAGTTTATATATTTATTTGTTTTTAACTTGCATCTTGTCGAGAGGCACAAACCTCGAGAAGAACTTCAGTGCATCATCGTGCGAGAGATCCTCCCGAAGAATGGCAAACACGGTGTCGGCGCCAGCTATTGTTCCCAGCACCTCCTCCGAGCGGCTCATGTCGATGTCGTAGGCTAAGCCTGCGGCATATCCGTTGCGAGTCTTTATCACAGCCATTTGTCCCGAGAAGGCTATCGACACAAATCCCACCTGTTGCTGTAAAGTTAGGCTGTTGCGTCCACTCATAAGCAGCTGGTCCTGGAGTTCATTGTTATCAGGGATGATATACATGTACCCTCCATCGTTAGTAGCCACCTTGGTGATTTTCATCGCCTTAAGGTCGCGTGACAGGGTTGCCTGTGTGACTTTGCAACCATTCTTCTCAAGCATTACGGCTAATTCGTTTTGGCTTCCAATGCAGTTTTTCTTAATAAGATTAACTATAAGCTGCAAACGTTCTTTTTTATTCTTCATTGTTTGTTCTGTTTTAAGGATAAACTTGAGTTTAATTATTTCTTTTTTTGCAAAGATATGATAAAAAACAATATCAACCAAATAAAAACAAAAAATATGTCATAAAAATACTATTTTGGGAATTTAAACACCAACTGCAAACGTTTGCACTAATAATTCTATTATCAGAGCATCAATCATTTATCTATTATTTTACAATTTTATAACTTTGCTAGCAGAAAAAGACCAATAACATGAAGATTGACAACTTAACTAAAAGATTTTTGAGTTTGGCAATTATAGCCATCAGTTTTGTCGCGAGCTGGGCTGAGACCACTTTTGTGGGTGGGCGCACCGACTTCCGCGACGAGACCATCTACTTTGCCATGACAACTCGTTTCTATGACGGCGACGCAAGCAACAACACCTACTGTTGGGACGGCAACAAAGCTGGCAACGTCGCCAACCAAGACCCCGAGTGGCGCGGCGACTTCAAGGGTCTAATCGAGAAGCTTGACTACATCAAGGCTCTAGGGTTCACCGCCATCTGGATTACGCCGGTGGTGCAGAACGCCTCGGGTTATGACTACCACGGCTACCATGCCATGGACATGAGCAAGGTAGACAAGCGCCTGGAAAGCGAAGATGTGAAGTTCCAGGACCTTATCGATGCCGCTCACGCACGAGGCATGAAGGTGATATTGGATATCGTCATCAACCACACTGGCAACTTCGGCGAGGAGCACCTTTGCAAACTATTCAACCGCGACTATAGCGTGCCGCAGAGCGACCTGAGCCAATGCATGGTGCCCTATACCATCTCGCAGGGCGGTTTGTTGCAGGACAACTACAGCAATCTGGGCGGCAGCGCGCAATACAGCGACCGCCTCACCAAGATGAAAAACACCGATGGCGTCAACCACGACAACCACAACCTGTGGCACCACTACGGCAACTTCAACTGGGACGAGCCTAACCGCTGGTGGGCACAAATTGCTGGCGACTGCGTGGACCTTAACACCGAGAACCCGCAGACCTACAGTTACCTCATAAACTGCTACGGCGAGTTCATCAAGATGGGTGTGGACGGATTCCGCATCGACACCGGTGGACACATCTCACGTCTGTCATTCAACGCAGCCTTCGTGCCAGCCTTCAAGGCACTGGGTGAGCAGTATAAGAGTAAGCGATTGAACGAATGTCCTTTCTATATGTTTGCCGAAGTATGTGCACGTTTCAACGACGTAACCTATCGCGGTCAGCCTTCGCTCTCGCCCTATTTCTACACCTGGCAGAGCGACCCGTCGCTGCTGAGCCAGTGGAACAGCGACCCTGATTACTGGAACAGCGTGGCAGTGTATGAGAGCACCGACCCCGCCACCCTCGACAACCAGAAGCTATGCCTCGCTGAGCACAACGCCAACCTGAATGAGAGCGCGCAACCACATAGCCAGAACGCTCTGCTCGACGGCAACAACTACCACACCCCTGACTATAGCCAGGCGAGTGGACTCAACGTCATCGACTTCACTGTGCACTGGAACTTTCAAAGCGCTGGACGCGTGTGGGGCGTGTTGAATAAAGACTATTTCTATAACGACGCTACCTTCAACGTCAACTACGTGGAGAGCCACGACTATGGCCCCGACAGCTTCAACCGCTTCAACGGCGGCACCGACCAGTGGGCCGAGAACCTCTCGCTGATGTTTACTATGCGCGGCATCCCATGCCTCTTCCAAGGAGGGGAAATAGAGTTCCGCAAGGGCGTGCGCATTGACGAGGGCACCAACATTACCCTCAAGAACAGCGGACGCGCTTACTATGGCGGCTATCTTAAAGGTGATGTCACCACTACCGACTTTGGCGAGTACAGCAGTGCCAGCGGCAACATGGCGGCAACACTGAGCCATCCGTTAGTAAAGCACCTACAGCGCCTCAACAAGATACGCGCCGCTGTGCCTGCCCTGCGCAAGGGACAGTACACCAAAAACGGATGCTCCTCCAGTGGCGGATACGCCTTCAAGCGCCGCTACACCAGCGGTGACATCGACAGCTACGCCCTTATTGCCCTTAACGCTGGCGCCACCTTCAGCAACGTGCTCAACGGCACTTATACCGACGTTATTACCGGCAACACCATCACGGTGACCAACGGCACATTGACCACACCGTCGTTCAGCGGCAAGGGCAATATGCGCATATATGTGCTTAACGGTCCTGGCAAGATAGGTGACGACGGACCGTTCCTCTATGCCACCAACAAGGTTACCCCTACCCTGCTCGCCTATGATGGCACCGAGGAGGAAGGAGACCCAAACACCGTGTATGTGAGCGGTGGCGGAAGCAGCGGAGGAAATATCGACATCGACAATCTTGAGGTTTACACTCCCACCATCAGCGACGATGAATTGAGCGTCTTCTACGAGAGTTCTCCTTCCAACACCTTTATCACACTGTGGGTGTGGAACAGCAGCACCAACTTTACCGGCGGCAGTTGGCCTGGCCAGAACGCAAAATTGATGGGCAAGACCGAAGACGGCACCCGTCTAATTTTCAAGTGGACCTATGATGGTGAGTTTCCTGCAAACAATATGCCCACCAGCCTCATTTTCAGCCAGAGCGGCAGCAATCAGACCTCCAACCTGCAATTCGTGAATCACGGATACTATATCGATGGCGTGTATAACCACACCATCACCGAACAAGAGCCTATCGACCCAAGCGTAGCAACACTGAGCGTGGATAAGGAAAGTGGTGAGTATATCGACCAAGTGACGGTAACAGTGACTTTGTCGTTTACCAATGCCACTATCGTCTATACCACCGACGGCACGACACCCACCGCCTCGAGCCCACGTGCCACAGGCAGCCTCACACTCACTTTCTCTCACACTACCACGCTGCGCGCTGGCGTGTTGCATAACGGCGAAGTGAAGAACGCCATCATCCGCAACTACAAAATCCGCTCGAGCCAGGCCCAGAAGCTTCACGCATTCTTCTTCGCTCCAGCCAGTTGGACCAACACCATCTACTGTTGGGCTTGGAACGCACAACTCGGGAACAAAAACTACACTGGAGGCACTTGGCCAGGAGCAGCTTGCAACCTTGTGGGCAGCAAACTTTACAACGGACTCGACATCTGGGAATGGGATGGCGGCACAGTGGGCGACGATATCCCCACAGGCATCATCTTCAGCAATCACGGCTCTCCGCAGACTGCCGACTTCGCATTCGTCAACGGTGCCTTTTATAATCAAAGCGGCATCGTGACCTTTGACACTGGTGATGTGAACCTCGACGGTGCAGTCACGGCATCGGATGTCACCCAAATTTACAACGTGCTTCTCGGCAACAACAGCACCTACGGCTTCAATGCCGACGTAAATGGAGACGGTGTGGTTACGGCATCGGATGTAACTGCCATTTACAACATTCTTTTAGGCAATTAGAAAAAAAGTGGGCGAAAATTTGCACTTTTAGCCCACTTTTTACTACTTTTGCAAGTCACGTCATAATTAACTGAATTATTAACCGTAAAATTTTGTTCATTACATGAGGAAAATCATTACTTTATTTATTGCTCTCACTTGCGTAGCCATAGCAGCTAACGCCACTGTTACTATTAATGTGCGCACCACTACTGGCGATGCTCCATTCCTCTATGTATGGAATGGCGCTGGCACACCACTTAATGGTGCCTGGCCTGGCACTGTGATGGATGAGACACAAACTTACATAACCAATAGTGATGGCTTGGTTTGGTTCACCCAAAGTTTTGATGAGGATGCAATCAACATCATCTTCAATGATGGAGGTTTGGACGATGAAGGTACTGGAGCTATCCAAACTGACAACATTATGGGTGTGACTGAAACTAATTTCTATGTCTTCGACCCCGAAGAGGGTGAATATGAAGATGTTACCGACACCTATATCACTCCAACTGGTTTCGACATCAACACTCTGCCAAATACCGTTGTTTTTGTAGAGGGCAAGGAGTTTGCCTACTTCATCGCTCCTAAGAGCTGGACCAAGTGTAATGTGTGGGTTTGGAGCAACACAACAGGCACCAACTTCACCAATGCTGGCGTATGGCCTGGAGATCCCATTAATTATGTTGGCAACACCTCAGATGGCAGCCCAGTTTACCAGTGGATAGGTCCCGACATTGATGAAGCTGACCGAACCGAATTCATTATCTTCAACAATGGCTCAACACAGACAGCCAACCTCGACTATGTTGCAGGTGGCGTTTACAACCTTGCTGGCAAACTGCTCTACACCGTTCCTAACCCAGGAGGAGGCGAGACTCCAATTCCTGGCGACGTGAATGGTGACGGCATCGTAACAGCTTCGGATGTTACCGCTCTCTACAACCACATGCTTAACGATGATGATACCGGTCTCATCAATGGTGACCAGAATGGTGACGGAGAAATCACTGCTTCAGATGTGACTGCTGTTTATCTTATCCTTCTGAACCAGTAATCCTCAACCGACTCACATTTACAACTTCATTATAGATAATTGAGTTGAAACTTATCAAGGGCATGCCGCAAAAAAGCAGCATGCCCCTGATTTTTCTGCCCACCATGTCATCAACTATATCTTTTCAATCTTCTAAAAACAATTCATATTCTGACAATAATCTTAATGGCCAAATTGGGGTCAAAAGCGAAAAAACAAAAAAATATTGGATTCGAAGTAAAAAAATATTACAAATTATTAGGAATTTGAGAAATTTTTCTTATATTTGCAAGTGATATTGAGTTCCAACTACCTTTAAGGATAGTGATTCCTCCTATTATCAACCTAATAGCTAACTTTTTATACAAAACATTTTAATACCCAAGAGACTATGGCAACACCAAAACTTGACAGCCTCGATTACAGAATACTTAACATGTTATCGAGCGACGCGCGTAAACCTTATCTAGAAATTGCCCGAGAGTGCAATGTCTCGGGAGCCGCTATTCACCAAAGAATTCAGAAACTCAATTCTATGGGTGTAATAAGTGGGTCAATTTCGCTTATCAATCCTGTATTAGTGGGATACGAGACTTGTGCTTACGTAGGCATTTTCCTTAACGACTCATCTAAGTTTGAGAGCGTGGTTGAACACCTGAGAGAGCTGCCAGAGGTAGTTGAATGCTACTTCACAACTGGCAAGTACGACATGTTTGTAAAACTCTATGCTCACAACAACGACCATCTGCTCAAGCTTATACACGACAAGTTCCTGCAACTTGGCCTGGGTCGCACCGAGACACTCATCACCTTCAAAGAGGTGTTCAAGAGACAGATTCCCATCCGCAAACCAGAACCCAAGAAGTGACATCTGATACTAAATGAGCATCTATAACGAAATCCTGTGCCACGCTGTTGAAATAGCTAAAAAGGCAGGGGAAATTCAGCTCAGGCTCTTCAGGTCTAAAGAGTTGAATATCGCCACTAAGCAAAACGACTTTGACGTGGTGACTACCGCCGACAAAGCCAGCGAGCGAGTAATTGTTGATTTCATTAATGAGCTTTATCCCGACCACTCGATTCTTACCGAGGAGTCGGGATTATCTTTGCGAGGCAACCACGAGTGGGAATGGGTCATCGATCCGCTCGACGGCACCACCAACTACAGCGCTGGGTTGCCCTGGTTCAACGTGTCGATAGGTGTTAAGCATCATGGCGAGGCGGTGGTGGGCGTGGTGTATGCGCCACGGCTCGGAGAACTATTTACAGCAGTGAAAGGCGAAGGAGCCACTCTCAACGGCCAACCCATAGCGCCAAGCGAGACTCCTACCCTCACCAAGGCGGTTGTTGCCACAGGATTCCCCTACGACAAAGCCGTGAATCCCGACAACAACCTCGACAACTTTAAGCGCATCATGCCAGTGGTGAGGGGGCTCAGACGTCTAGGCTCAGCGGCTCTCGACATCTGCTATGTGGCAGCGGGATTTCTCGACGCCTACTGGGAGATGAACCTCAACGAATGGGATGTTTGTGCAGCTATGCTTATTGCCCATGAGGCAGGAGCATGTGCCGAGCGCTTCCGCCCCGACCGCAACTGGAGCATCCTGGCATCAAATCCAGCCCTTGCGCCAGCCATTCTTCAAGAGCTCCATCAAAAGGGAGAAAACCCATAAGTATATAATATCCTAAAGTCCCAGCAGGATATTATATATGGCTGTAACGTCGGAACTGGTGATGTTGCCGTCACCGTCAACATCGCCATTAACAAGGTGGGACGTGTCGCCATTGAGCAAAAAGTCGTAGATAGTAGTGACATCGGAGGCGGTGATTAAGCCGTCACCATTCACATCGCCAATGAGCGCATTATCCTCAACAACGACTTTCCTGATAGCCAACGCCGAGTTCATATCGGCATCCCAACACGCCAACCTCAACTTGAACTTGCCATCAGGAATGTCGGAGATGTCGAAGTTTACTTCAAAATATCGGTCAACCTCGACTGTGGTAAAATAATACTTAAACGACTTAATCACCTCATTATTCTCATTAAGCAGCTCCACAGTGGGTGAGCCTAATGTGGGATTATAGGCATTTTCCTCATCTTCCGAGATTATTGATTTCCCTGTCACTTTTACGATAATACTCCTGACTCCTGTGGCTTCTACCATAGGTGACACAAGTGTATAGTCTTCTTCGCCATAGTGATAGAGGGTAATCCTGTTAGCACCGATATTAGCATTGTTTAATTCCACATCGCTGCGAGTATAAATCCATCCCATATAGTTTTTTCTATCGAATGTGAGCAACTCCTCGGCAGCGACCGAAGTCACTATCGACGCAAGAAAAAGCAATAGCAAGACTCTTAGTTTCATAGCATTTTCCTGATTTGATTATTATTCAGCAAATTTCGCAAAAAATAATAAGTTGAGCAAATCTTTTCGTGAGAAAAAGAAAAAGGTGTGCCGAATTATTGCTTTTGACAGCAACATCGACACACCTCAAAATACTAAATATTAACGCATTACCTTCGTCACAGTTCGTGAGCCGTTGCTGTAGCGGGTCACCACAATATTGATGCCGTCAAAAGGTTTGTCGCTTGCCATGCCGGCAATATTGAAATAGGTGTTAGAAACCGCCTGCTTGTCGCATGAGACAGTGCTGATAGCTGTTGGCTCAGCATATTTGAGCATGGGAGCGATAGCCATCGAGATGGGATCGTCAACGTTCTGGTACCAAGTGCCAGTTTCTAAATAGTTATAGTTGGCATCCTCATCATAAACGAAATGGTAACCGGTGCATTTCTCGCCCTCGCCGCGGCGGCACAGCAGGATAGCGATGTCGTCGCCGTTGTTGTTGGGGAATGGACCCACCATAGCGAAGAACTCGGTGCCAGCCTGCACGCTAACGGGAGTGTCGAAGACAAACTCGGTGGCGTTGACAGTGGTTGGGTCATAAGCAAGATCGCCAGCTTTGACGCTGGTGCTGCCCAAGACTTCGCCTGGCATGCCATAGTCGCCAGCGGCAACAATCGACACCACGATGTCGGCATCAGTCGATGCAGCAGTAGTCTTGCCGAAGTAGATGTTCACCTTGCTGATAGTAGCATCGGCAAGAGGTGCATCGAAGTGCTCGGCAAACTCGCCCATACCGAGCCAGTTGGTACCGGCATAGTTGCCATACCATCCCATCTCCATCATAATCAGGTCGCTGTTCTCTTCGGGAGCAATGTTCCAGATTTCCTGCTCTCCGCCAGCCTGTATTGCGCCGTCAACAGTCTCAAACACGTTGCTGCCCATATCGTTAAACACTTCGAGACGAATGCCAAAGTTGCCTTCTTGAGTATAGGTCACTGTTGGGTTCTGCTCATCGCTAGTTGCAATATCGGTGCCTTGGAAAGTCCAAGCCCATTGCGAGGGGTTGCCTGTGCTGGCATCGGTAAAAGTAAGAGGCACGTTAGTTGGCACAAACATATATACCCAGGGCGACTGATAAGCTCCAACTGGCAGACCGATGTTGGCTACAGGAGCCTCGCCTTCAATGTTGACGTAAGCATCACGGGTGAGAGTAGCAGTAGTGTTGCCGTCGCCCACAATGAGGGTTACAGAGTAAGAGCCAGCATTATTGTAGGTCACCACAGGATTCTGCTCGGTGCTGGTAGCTGGTGTGCCACCTTCGAAGGTCCAATTCCATGATGTCACGTTGCCAGTGCTCATATCAAGGAAGTGCACGCTCTCGCCCTCCTTGATGTTAACAGTGGCATCATCGCCAGTGTTGGCCTGCTTGATCTTGAAGCCATCAATGGCCTCATCTTCGCCATAGTCGCCTTGATATACAAATGAGAACTTCACGCTCTTTCCAGCAAACTCGGCCAAGTCAACAGTGAACTTCTCCCAGCTGGGGCCCTCATAACCCAAATCCTGCGCCCATTGGAACTGGTCGATGAGCAGTGTTGAATTGCCATCAACAATGGCAAATAGCTTCCATGCCCCCCACACCAAATAGATACCACTAGCATAGCAATAGAACTCAAGCTGGCTATTGTCAAGAATCTCGATAGCCGGAGAGGTTGCAGCCTCGTTCTGGTTAGAGGCATAATTTAGTATCATTGATGACTGGCTGTTGCTGTCGATGGTAGAGAACGGCAGATCGCGGTTGCCAAGCTTCCAGGTAGAAGAACTGGTGGAGGAGTAGGTCCAAGTATTGAACTCGTCCTGACTGTCCCACCCCATCTCATAATAGGGCACCATAGCCTCGCTGGCTCCAAAAGCCGCTGTAAGCCCCTGCGCCCCAGCATTAAGACACATAAGTGCCGACACAAGAATTAAAAGAGTAAATTTTTTCATTGTTTATACTTTTTGTTGTTATTGAAATAGTTTTCTATTATTCGAGAATTCGAAAAATCGAGAATTCAAAAATCAATAATTGACAATGCAAAAATACACATATTTTTTTAATACATTGCACTAATATCAAATCATTGAAAAATATTTTGCAGAGAAATTTCTATAATATATCTTTGCAGTGGATTAATTAATTGCTAGTTTGAAATGCGAAATATCATCTATATAATAATGCTGCTATACATGAATTGCGTGGCGAGTGCCCAAGATGTTGTGCGTGTGGGGCTGGCATGGCAGCCTAATGAGAAGGCCTACGACCGTGTGGTGCGGTCTGTTGAGTTGGCTGGCGGCGAAGCGGTTATATTGCCACAAATGCGCTATGACGGCTTTGACTATGACGGCGATGTGATTTCTTCGAAGTGTCTTGATGCCGATGGCGTGCTGCTTCAAGAATATGCCGACATGGTGAAGCGCAACACTTATCATGGCTCAGCCATCGACTCGTTGATGCAGGGCATTGATGCCGTGGTGTTTTTGGGAGGTCAGGACATCAGTCCTACACTATTCCGTGAGCCTCAGCCGTGGCACGGCATCGTTGGCGATGAATGTAATGCTACTCGCGACGTGTCAGAATATCTCACGATGGCCTACTGCCTCGACAACGACATCCCTGTGCTTGGTCTGTGCAGAGGTATGCAGATGCTTGCCGTAGTGTCGGGGGCTACTATGATTCAGGATCTTGGCACCTATTTCTCGGCGCAAGGTGTAATATATAACAATCTGCATCGCTCTGTGCGTGATGAGGAAGGCAAACGCCATTACACGCCTCACGACGTACAGGTAATTGACCGCTCATCATTGCTTTACAAAATAGTGCTGAGCGACGAAATAAAGAATGTGCCGTCGTGGCACCATCAGGTAGCGGGCAGCGTGGAAGGCACTGAATTAAAGGTCACTGGCATCACTCCTACACAAGGCATCGACATCATCGAAGCCATCGAGCGTAAGGACAAGTCCTTTGCCTTGGGCGTGCAATTCCATCCCGAGGAGGCGGTGCGCCAGCACCTCGACAACACCCCCACCGCCACTAACTTCATGCAACTCTGCGAGGCAGTGAGCTACTTCCGTGCACTGGTTAAAGAGGTGAGAGGTAAGAGGTGAGAGTGGAGAGGTGAGAAATTAAGTGTAAATTGTTAAAAACTAGATATTCTAGACAATATAGAACTTCTAAATAATCTAGAACAACAAATAACTTATAATTAAAAACTAATAACTAACAATGGATTGGGCAGAAGGGCTGCATTGCGCAGTGACGGTGTGCGACACCGAGGGTAAAGTGATTTACATGAATGAGAAATCACGAGAGACATTCAACAAAGACGGCAAGTCAATGGTGGGGCAAAACCTTTTCCCCTGCCACAATGAGCACTCACAGGCGATGATACGCCACATGATGGAAAGCGACACCATCAACGCCTACACCATCACCAAAAACGGCCAGCGCAAAATGATTTACCAAAGCCCCTGGCGCGTCAACGGCAAAGTCGCCGGCATGGTAGAAATCTCAATGGTAATCCCCAACGACATGCCGCACTACGACCGCGACTAGCTTTTTTTCATACAATTACTTACAATTTCAAACAATTATTTTTTTAATAGAATAATTGTTGTACCTTTGCAGGCGAAACCCAAAGAAGTCAAACTTCTATTATTATTAACTATTTAAACTTTATTGAAAAATGAAGAAATTTTTACTTTCTCTGGCTGTATTGGTAGCCAGCGCGTTTGCTCTTGGCGCACAAGAGACACTTACTGTTGCCGAAGGTGGTGTAAACACCAGTTCGACTGTTCCCCTTAACATGATGTATTGGGATACACAAGGAACTACTACTCAGGTCATCTACAATGCATCAAAGATTGAAGAGATGCAAGGTGGAACAATTACCGCTATCAAGTTCTATGTTAGCGGAACTTTCACCGAAGTTCCTAATGCCATATGCCAACTTTCGATGGGCACTACCGAGCAATCGGTTTATGAGAGTGCAACTCCAATTACCGGTCTTACTGTAGTAAAGCCCGAAGCAGTTTCTGCCGAGAGCAATGTAACTGAGGTGGAATACATATTCGACACTCCTTTCGTTTATGAGGGTGGTAACTTGGTTTTTGAATGCTTAGTCACTACAGCTGCAGGATGGAAGAGCAACTACTTCTATGGTGTAAGCGAAGGTGAAAAAATCTCTATGAGTAGAACTTCAACCTATAACTTCCTGCCTACTACAACATTTACCTACACCCCAGCTCCACTTCAAGACTATAATGCATTTGTAAATGTTGATAAGCTTGACTTTGGTAAGGTTGCTAAAGACAGCGAGGCTGAGATGAAGGTTACTCTGAAGAACAAGGGTATCAATGCCTTTACTCCCGCCATCAGCGGTCTTGAGGCTCCGTTCAGCACTACTTATGAAGCTGCCGAGCTCGCATCTGGCGAATCAGTAGAGATTCCTGTTACATTTGCTCCTACTGCCTTCGACGAGTACACTGGCACTATGACTATCAACTGCGGCGAAGCAGGCACATTCACTGTTGCCTTAAGCGGCAAGTGCGTCAACGAGTATCAATTAACAGTTTGCGAAGGTGAGAACCAGGGTCAATATGCGCCCATCTATGGCTACTATTGCGATACTCAGGGCACTTTCGTTCAGATGCTTTATCCTGCCGACATGCTCGCCGAGTTGGCTGGCAACAAGATTCTCGGCGTGCAATTCTATCCTGCTGGCGCAATAAGTGTTGGCACTCCAACTATAGAACTGGCCGTTAAGAGTACTGAGGAGACTGCATTTGAGGCTGAGAGCGCTATCGCTGTTCCCAACAATCTGATTACTGACCTTACTACTGTTAGTAGCCTCACACTTGCTAATGGCCAAACTGATTTGGTATTTGAATTTGATGAGCCTTTCACCTACGAAGGCGGCAACCTCGCTATTCAGACACTCGTAGCTGTAAAGGGCTCCTTTAGTCGCACATGGTTCTATGGTGTAAACCAAGAGACCAACACCACCTACGCACAATGGTCTGCGTCTAGCGGCTACAACCAGATGGTTCAGTTCCTGCCTAAGATGACAATCATCTATACTAAGGAGGAGACTCCAGTTGTAGAGCCCGAAATCGAGCAGCTCTATGTTGTTGGTTCATTCAATGATTGGAGCCAGGAAGATGGCAAAATTGAGCTCGTTGAAAACGAAGGTGAGTTCACTGGTACTGTTGAGCTTGAGGCAAACGGCGAGTTCAAGCTTATCACTCCTAATCCCGATGAGAATGCAACAGGTGATAATGCATGGATTTGGTTCGGTGGCGTGGATGAGAACAACGTAGGTTATTTCCTCATCAACTCTGACCTCCTCAATGTTAATATTGCACTTGCTGGACAAGCCAACTTCCGTGTTGCTGATGGTGGCAGCTACGACATCACCGTTAAGGCCGCTCCAGCAGCAGCTGAAGGCAAGGGTATCCAAGCACCTCTTGAGATGGTTGTTAGCAAGACTCCAACTGCTATCGATACAATCAACATGAATAATGTTAAGTCTGTTCGCTACTACAATGTAGCTGGCGTTGAGAGCGCAACTCCATTCAAGGGCGTGAACATCGTAGTTCGTGAGATGACCGACGGCACTACCATTAAAACTAAGGTTGTTAAATAATCAACAATAACACACCAAATTAAGCGTGGCCTTCTTGACAAGGTCACGCTTTTTTTAGCTGATGCAGATAACAAGAAAGAATTCTGACAACTGATAACTGAAAACTGACAACTTTTTACTACCTTTGCAACGCTTTACAATATCATTCGAACTTTTCATTTACGAAATAATGGCAGAGAACAAGAAAAAGACGACATCGAGAGCAAGAGCAACGAGAAAGAAATCAACCAAGAAACCAGCTTGGAAGAAATGGTTGATAGGTGGTGCAGTAGCACTTGTGGCAGTGGCTGCAATTGGAGCAGTGTTTTTGGCGCCATATCTAACTACCAAGAGCGACAAAGATGCCACTTTGCTTATACGCAAAGGCACCAGTATGGAAGCCATAAAAGACTCTCTAGCACAAAACACAAGCGACCAGTTTGCCAACAAAGTGGTGTCGTTGCTCGAGCACACTCATGCCGACTTGAGCAAGCGACAGGGTGCCTTCAAAATCAAGAAGGGAGAGAGCGCCTTCAGCGTCGCCAGGCACCTCCGTAGTGGCGCTGCCAATGAGGTGAAGGTCACCATCAACAACCTGCGCACAAAGGAAGACCTCGCGGCACGGCTGGCAAAGACGCTCATGCGCCCAAAAGAGGAATTCCTCGCCGCCCTTAACGACAAGGAGCTGTGCCAAAGTGTGGGAATGACGCCCGACAACGTCACAGGGCTTTTCATGGCCGATACTTATCAGTTCTTGTGGGATGTGGAGCCTGCCAAGCTCATGCAACACATGAAGAAATTCAACGACCAGTTCTGGAACGACGAGCGTAAGGCAAAAGCTGAGAAACTGGGTCTAACGCCAAATGAGGTGGTTACTCTTGCTTCTATCGTTGAAGGTGAGACCAATAAGGCCGACGAGAAAGGCATGGTAGCGCGCTTGTATATGAATCGCCTGAAACAGCACATGAAACTGCAGGCCGACCCAACGGTGAAGTTTGCTCTGAAGAATTTCGCCCTGCGCCGCATCACCTTTGAGGACTGCAGCGTGCAGTCGCCGTGGAACACCTATTATGTTTTCGGACTTCCTCCTGGCCCTATCTGCCTCCCCGAGAAATCGTCAATTGATGCAGTGCTCGATGCTCCTCAGCACAACTACATCTATATGTGTGCCAAGGAAGACTTCTCGGGCTATCACAACTTTGCTGAGACTTACGCACAGCACGAAGCCTACGCAGCCAAGTACCACCAAGCGCTACGAGAGAAAGGGATAAGGAGGTAAGTTTTTAAGTAGTAATTAGCAAAGTTATAAATGGTAAGTGTTAAGTCTCTAAACGCTTACTCTAAATTCATATCCCTGTCGGAGGATTCAAGGGGACTTGAATCCATAATTTGACGTGCCTTTTGGAGGTCCTTGCGGAACACCACCACTCGCATCGTGCCTTGCTGAAATCCCTGCATAAGCACATTAGCAGTGGAATCACCAATCACTCCAGCCACCACGCCGTTGCTTTCCAACACACCCTTCACGATATTGGCATCAACCGGACTATCGTACATAGCGAAAACAACTATATCATCATCCTTTTCCATAAAATTTTAGTTTGTAGTTTTTTAAGGGTGTAATTTTATAAAAAATCCAGACTGATTGAGCATTATGCATTGTCTTTATCATCGCTCATCTCGTTGAGGACTTTCTTTAATTCCTCATCGGTGGCGGTGAGTTTTGCTTTGCACACCTTGAGCAGCTGCAACGAGCGAGCAGTGTATTGACTCAGTTTGTCGATGCTGCACTCGGGGCTTTGCATCTTCTTCACTATCTCCCCAAGCTCATTGACAGCTTGAGTGTATGTCATTTTTTCGATTTCTTGATTTTCCATATATCATAATTTTTTTTATTCTACAACACTTTCAATATTGCCGTCTTTCAACGTTGTAACCAGTCTATCTCCTTGTTTGACGGCTGCGACGCTTGTCACCACATGACCATTGAGAGTGGTGAGCGAATAGCCACGATTGAGTATATTCTGGGGAGAGAGCAGCTGTACCTTATCGGCGAGCGCCGAGAGTCTCATGTGCTCACGCTCCATGCTGGCAGCTACTGCTGTCTTTGTCGCATCAACAAGGCGGTCTAAATGCGACTTCTCGCTATCAATTCTCGCTTTGAGCACCAGCGGAATAGACTGCGCATATCCTAAGAGTTTCGCGCGGCTTGTCTCGACAAGTTTCTGCGCCGAGAGTGGTATATAGTTGCCGTAATACGACAGTTGCTCCCTTGCATGGGCTATCGCTTCGCGTGATGAGCTCACAACCGCCGCTGCCATCTCATTGAGGAGGTTAAGCTGCGCCAAGCCGCATCTCACTAGGAACTCAGCGGCTTCAGTAGGGGTCTTGACATGCAGTTTCGACACCATGTCGGGAATAGTAACGTCACGGTCATGGCCTATACCAGTGATTATGGGCAACGGGAATTGGGCGATATTGGCGCCCAAGTCGTAGTTGTCAAATGAGTTGAGGTCGCTTGTCGAGCCTCCGCCACGAATTATCACCACACAGTCAAACATCTCCTCCACTGCAGCGACACGGTCTAGAGCGGCAATCACACTAGGCACTGTGTTCACGCCCTGCATCACCGACTCAAAGAGGCAAGTGTAGAACTTGAGTCCATAGGCATTGTTATGCAACTGATTAAGGAAGTCGCCATATCCAGCCGCGCCTCTTGCCGAGATCACAGCAATGCGCTGTGGGACGAGTGGCCACGACAGCTGTTTGTTCATGTCGATGATGCCTTCTTGGGTGAGGCGTGCGATAATTTCCTGCCTGATGCGTTCCATGTCGCCCAGAGTGAACTCGGGGTTGATGCCGTTGATGACAGCCTTCAGGCCATATTGCTCATGGAAATTGGCGTTTAAGTTAACCATCACCTTCATAGCCGAGGCGAGATGCTTGCCTGTGACTTGGAAAAACTGCGCATCAAGTCGCGCGAAGGTGTTTGCCCAAATCACTGCCCCAAGCCTTGCAACAGTAGTTCCCTGATCATTCTTCTGAATCAACTCCAGATAGCAGTGTCCACGACTCACACGCAAGTCGCTGGTCTCGGCTGTGACCCAGCAATTTTGCACGTCGGGGTCGTACATCAAATTCTTGATGCGCTGGTTATATTCCAGAAGGGTTAATGACTGCTGCATTTGGGGTTTATTTCTTCTTAAACGAGCTTTTATTGATTGTATAAACCACTTTCTTTACCAGATATGGCTGGAACGTCTTTAAATCATCGCCCATGAAGAAGTCGTTGGCATTGCATTGAGCCACAAGAGTCTCGCCCTCAAACCGCAGCTCTATCATTGTCATCATCATACTGTTAACCAAGTTGTTTCGCAGGTCTTTTGGCATCGACGGCAAGATGAAATCATCAAATGTGGGCATCTTTATGAACTTCGATGCGTCAAGCTTATTCCATTTGGTATCGTAGAACGTGAGGCGGCTGTCCTTGTAAGGCACGGCAACAGTCTCGATAACGGCAATCACCGTGTCGCGTTTCGACTTGTGCAGAAGTTTCAACTCCACGGTCTGCGCCGACGAGGTGGCAATCTTCATATATTCGTCGGTGAGAGCAAGAATGCGCGTCTCTTCGGTGCGAAGGTCATTATACAATTCGGTCTTATCGGCCCTGCCAAAGTTGTTTATCAGCTCATAACGTGTTGGCACAGTAATGGAGTTGAACAAATCGCCGTTTTCTTCCACAAACAACTTGCTCACGCCATCATAGGCCCCAGCATTGAACGCCAGAGCCATAATCACTGTAATTAAAACACCTATTCTCCTCATTACTTCTTAGGCTTTATTGTGCCGTCGTCGGCAATATCCAGTTTGTTGTCTTTGAAATCGTCAAGAGTCAGCGACCTTATGTCTTTTGCAACAAGATTATTTGCATCGCGATGCGGACCAGTGCGGTGGCCTTGAATGAAGGAATGTATCTTGCCTTCAACAAATTTTCCGTTGCCATCAATCTTGGCGACAAGCAGGGGAGCATAGCCCGTTTGACCCGCTGTGCTCATGCCAAGCGTGCAGAAGTTTCCTAAACTATAGGCAATCAGGTGATCGTTATACAGTTCCATGCCGCGTGGCACGTGGGGACCGTGGCCATACACGATATCAGCGCCGCAGTCAATGGCCATGTGGCCAAATTGACGCACGTCACCGCGATCCATGCCGTGGAAATACTCCTTGCCATAAGGCACATGGCGGCAGCCAGTGCCCTCTGCCCCACCGTGGAAGCACACAATCAAGATGTCGCATTGTGGGCGCAGACCAGTAATCACGCGCTTCACGGTTGCCGTGTCTTGGGTCTTGAGCGAATAGTCCTCGTGGCCGAAGGCGCAGAAGCCATACTTCACGCCATTTATCTCCTTTATACTGGTCTCGCAGTCCTTAGTCCCGGCGACGCCAATATTGGCATCACGCAGCGTCTTGATGGTCGATTGAATGCCAGCATCCCAAAAGTCAAAAATATGGTTGTTGGCAATGCCCATAAAGTCGTAGCCGGCATCTACCAGCAGATTGACGTATTTCGTTGGCATCATAAACGAGAACGACAGTGGCCCAGGCGCCTTGCGGGTGCTGCCCTCGTCGGCCATCACGCCCTCGAGGTTGCCGCACGCCACATCGGCTCTGCGTGTTATCTCATAGGTGTCGCGTAGCAAGTCTTTGCCGTCGTTTTCGGGCAAGATGCGGTTTGGTTTGAGGGAACCGAGCATCATATCGCCATTCATGGCAATCGTCACTGTACCGTTAATGCGCGGTTTGGCAGGTTCGTTTTGAGCAGTTGCTGTTGAGTCTTTGGCACTCTGTGAAGATGACTGCTGGTCGGCAGTACCGCCGCCACAGCTTGCTAATGCCACGATGGCAACAAGTGCCAGATATTTAACTAGTTTCATTTCTTTATGGTTATTGTGCCGTCATCGGCGATATTAAGATGATTGTCCTTGATATCTTCTTCGGTGAGCGAACGTATGTCCTTTGCCACAGCGTTGGTAGCGTCGAAGCGAGGACCCTTGTCGCGAACCTGGATGAAGGAGTGGATTTTACCGTCCACAAACTTGCCATCCTTGTCGAGGCGAACCAGCAGCAATGGAGCGTAGGCTGTCTGATAATGCAGCTTCATGCCACGAGGGGTGGCGAAGTTGCCCAAGCTATATGCGATGAGGTGATCCTTGTAAAGCTCCATGGCACGTGGCACGTGAGGCCCATGGCCATAGACAACATCGGCGCCATTGTCGATGCACAGATGGGCGAACTGGCGCAGGTTACCGCGGTCGGCGCCGCAGAAATACTCGGTACCGTATGGCAGATGGCGCTGGTCAAGCCCCTCCGAGCCGCCGTGGAAGCACACTATCACGATGTCGCATTCCTGGCGCAGTTTTTTGACGATGCGCTTCACGGTTGCCGTGTCCTGAGTGCGCAACGTGTAGCTCTCATGACCGAAGGCGCAGAAGCCGTATTTCACGCCGTTTATCTCCTTTATGCTGGTCTCGCAATCCTTCGTGCCGGCCACACCTATACCATTGTCGGTCAAAGTCTTGATGGTAGATTGGATAGCGACGGGATAGAAATCGTTGATATGGTTGTTGGCAATGCCCATAAAGTCATAACCGGCGTCTGCCAGCAGTTTAACGCTCTTGGTGGGCATCATAAATGAGAACGACAGGCGCCCGGGGCGCTTGCGGGTCTTGCCCGTGTCGGCAAGCACGCCCTCGAGGTTTCCGCATGCCACATCCACACTTCTGATGATAGAATCGCAATCAATGAAAATGTCTTTTCCATCATTGGGCGGCATGTCATATTCGGGCTTAATCGAACCAGTCATAATGTCGCCATTAAACGACAAGGTCACATAACCATTCCCATCGTCTTGAGCATTAGCCATTCCCAAAGTAGCTACTGCAACCACAGCAGCAAGCAATAATTTGTTGAATTTCATATTCTATATTTTTCTATCGAGTGTTCGAGGAAACTCTCTCAACTCTCCCCTCTCAACTCTCCCCTGCAATGCAGGCACATTACTTATAGGCTTTAATGTAAATCTCTCGGATGTCGTCGGCAGTATATTCACGCGGGGCATGTGAGGGGCTGCCGCTCATGATAGCCTCAACGCTCATGTCGTCAACGGCTGCCATATATTCATTGCGGTTGATGCCATACTCACTCATGGTTGGAACACCAAGTTTCTCAATGAGTTTCTCCACCTCTTCCACAAATTTCTCGCTGGCGTCTATCTCATCCACCGCCTGTATGCGCAGGTAGGTGGCGATACGTGCGAGGTTGTGGCGAGCCGCCATCTCCATATCGTTTAGGCACACTTTGAGAAGCATAGCGTTTGACATTCCGTGAGGAACATGGAACTTCGCGCCAATAGGACGACTCATGCCGTGAACAAGGGTCACACTGCTGTTATTAATGCAAATACCAGCCTGCAAGGCAGCTATCGCCATCTCACGACGAGCTTTGAAATTGCTACCATCACGATAGACATAAGGCAGATAGCGCATAATGCGTTTGATGGCGCTCAGCGCTAGAGCATCGGTCAAAGGTTGGGCATTGACCGAGATAAACGCTTCAATGGCGTGAGTCAATGCGTCAAGACCTGTTGCTGCGGTTACCGTCTTAGGGCAGCCGTTAGAGAAGGTGTAGTCAAGCATCGCCATTTTGGGAAGCAGTGAGTCGCCAGTGAGCAGCATCTTAACGCCAGTGTTCTCGTCAGTGATAATGGTATATTTTGTCACCTCCGAGCCCGAACCAGCGGTAGTGGGAATGCATATCACTGGGGGCAACACAGCATCATCGATGCGCACGCCTTTATAGTCGGCAATAGACCCTTCTAGCACCGTCATCGCAGCAATCGCCTTTGATGCATCAAGTGGACTTCCACCACCTAGACCAATGATGAAGTCGCAGCCATTCTCGCGATAGGCCTCAACGCCTTGCTCCACCATGCTCACTGTTGGCTCACCTTCGATGCTGGTAATAACAGTATATTTCACGCGGTCGTTGTCGAGTGTGCGCTCCAGGCTGGCTATCATCGTCGAGCGCGCCACATTAGGACCGGTCACTATCAACGCGTGCTTTCCATAGAGGTTAAAAACGTTCTCAACCGTGGCGACGATATTGTCGCCCATCATTATCTTATCGGGAACTTTAAACTGATACATAATTCTCTATTTTAATTCTTTGTGCAAAAATACAGAAAAACTTTCACATTACACACGATAATGCAAAAGTTTTATATATCATTGACATTTTAAGTCCAGTTCGGGAACTTGTCTAGTAGTTGGTGATGATGTATCCGCCGTTGACTGTGGGGCGCACTTTGTACATGTTCAGGCCCACTTTGCGGTCCATCGCCATGCCGCTGATGGGACCGCCAGAGCCGAGCAGCACGTTGTAGCGCGACTGGCACTTTGGGCAGTAGGCTTCGAGGTTCGATTCGTCGATAGTCACCGTCACATCTACATTATGCTCCACTGGGCACGCCATGTCGAACGCCAACGGAACAGGACCTCCACTCGTCAAGTCCTGTCCCATAAACAGTAACACGTCGCCAAAGCCAGTGTAAGTGTTCACATTGTAGGGGAAATTCGACGGAATACCCTTCACCCGGTTAAATAATCGGTAATCGCCCAAAGCATGCACGCCGTAGGTGTTCCACTTGCCATACTCGCCCAAGTCGATATGTACAGTATAGCCCTTCAGCGACTCATTATTAATCTTTTCGCATCCCGAAACGCCAACGCACACCAGCGCTAACAGCAGTATATATCCAAGCTTTAATCTCATAATTTAAAAAGATAACAAGAGAACGAGGAAACCAGTCTGGGCGATGTTGGTGTATTGCGCCTCATCAGCGGCGTTCGCCCCCTCTCAACTCTCCCCTCTCAACTCTCCCCTATTTCAGTGGGAACGTGAAATAAGTGTTAGGGAATGGCTCATTCTTGAGGGTGAAGTGCCACCACTCGGTGTCGAGAGGCTTAAAGCCGTGGCGGAGCATCGCCTGACGCAGTATCATGCGGTTGTGGAACTGTTCGGCAGTGATGGAACGTCCTGCCTTCGACTTGCCGCCAGTGTATTTACCAGTCTCAGGATTGCCGCAGAAGTCGGGATGGCTCTCCACGCCAAACCAGTCGAAAGTGCAGCCCATATCCACTTCCTTCTCGGTGCGCATGTCGAATAGAGTGAGATCAACCGTCGAGCCGCGCGTGTGACCGCTCTTACGTGCCACATAGTCGGGGATAAGCACGTTTTTGTTAAGCTCAGGATAAAAATATTGTTTCATCTCGGTTGCGTTCAAGTCCTCTGCCCAACGCATGAAATGGTCAACGGCTCGCTGTGGACGATAAGCGTCAAAAATCTTGAGGCGATAGCCCTGAGCCTTCAGGTCGTCGCTCACAGCCTTGAGAGCTGTAGCAGCCTCACGGGTGAGCATCGCTATAGGAGCCTGATAGCCGTCGATGCGCTCGCCCACGAAGTTGTAAGTGGTGTGATAGCGTATCTCAAGAATGGCATCGGGTACCACATCAGTGATGCGCACAAAGTCGCTGCTATCGTCGGTAGCAACGGCGGCTCCGCTCAGTCGGTTGAACTCGGCTTTGGCACGTGCCATCTGCTCGCAGAACTCTGGACTGTTGTGCAGCTGCGAGAAACCAATGCTCGCAGCAACTCGCGAAGCGTCAACGTCGCTCTGCCAGTGCGCTCCCACTATCACTCGGCTCTCACCATAGGCCCATGCGCGCGCAAAGATATCGTTGGCATTAGCAGGATTTATCTCGGCGAGAAGCATAGCGGCTGCCCATGAGCGTGCTGTATGCCCCGAAGGATAGGAGCCCTCACTACCAAGCTCTTCCTCGTCCTCCTCGGCCCCATAGGTAAGAATGTGCTCCTTGAAGCGCACAAATGGGCGCTTGCGCATGAAAAATTTCTTGGGAGCCACGCGCATCTGGTCGGTTGTGGTGAGACTCGTCACCATTAGGTTCCAGATCTCTGGAGTCTCGGTCTTGGAGATGTGCATGCCAAAGGGCTCGCTAAAGATGTTCAGCAAAGGCTCATAGCCCCACACTGCATCACGACGGGCCATGGCCGAACGCTCAGGATCAAGACGCTGCGTCTTGCCCCAGAAGTAGCGCATCACATCGTGTGAGAACGTTATGCTCGTTGTATCGGGAGGTGCTGGCAGACACTTGATAAGGTCGGGCAGTTGGTCAACAGAGAAATATGGCTCTACTTCTTGTGACTGAGCTGCAAATAAGCCTCCTAAAAACATCAAGGAGGAGAGTAAAAAGAATTTTATAGATTTCATAGACTTTTGCGATAAAAGGCTGCAACCACCTTATTACAAGCGTGATTTGCAGCATTATAAAATTTAATGTGACAAATTACAAGTTAGGATTGATATTAGTCCACTCACTGATGGGAGGAACGATGTCGAGGTCAACGAGCTCGTCGCGCATGTGGCACAGGTGCTCATAGCTGGCATCAAGCTTGGCATTCTCCTCGGGAGTGCCCTCGGGCACACGGAACGAGCATCCGTTCTCGTCGAGAGTGGTGTCCATTGCCATCATGATATTGTTGTACTTGCCGTTCTTCACGTAGGTGCCTGCTGGCCAGCGGAATTTCTCACCGCCCATAGCCGAGCGAATCATCTCTACCGAGAGGTAGGCAGGGCTCTGGAACGAGCTGCGTCCGCGCAACTCAATTATCTTGGCACCGCCCTTAGTCACGTCGAGTTTCATCTGCTCCCACTCTTCTTCGGGGAACTCGGGAGTGCCGATGATGTCGGTCAATGGCTTGCCATCGATGCGAACGTGCGAGCCAAACACTGCCATCTGCTCACCGTGGCCACCATAAGTAGCGCAACCAGTCACCTCGCTCTGCATAACGTTGAACTTCTTGGCGAGAGCGCTCTGCAGACGTGTGCTGTCAAGGCCTGCGAGGGTAGTAACCTGATTGGGTTTCAAGCCACTGTAAAGCAGAGTTACAAGACCTGTGAGGTCAGCGGGATTGAAGATAATCACCACGTGCTTGCAGTCGGGGCAGTAACGCTTGATGTCCTCGCCTAGGCCGCGTGCTATCTCGCAGTTGCCTTTGAGCAGATCCTCACGGGTCATGCCAGCCTTGCGTGGCGCACCACCGCTCGAGATGATGTATTTTGCATTGGTAAATGCTTCTTTAGCATCGGTAGTAGCTGTGATTTTCACGTCGCCAAATCCACTCTGGCGCATCTCCTCGGCCACGCCTTCGGGTGAGAACACGTCATAAAGGCAAATGTCGTTAGTCAAGCCCATCATGAGGGCAGTCTGAACCATGTTTGAACCAATCATTCCGGCAGCGCCGACGATTGTAAGTTTGTCGTTAGTCAAAAAAGCCATAACTTGAAAAATTTTGATATTTTGATTATTAATAATTCTATAACGAAATTTTAACCCACAAAATTACAAAATAAAACACATACCGCAAACTAAAAACAAAATTATCTTCATTAAATAAATTTAAAGGGGTATGTTCTGCTAATTTCGTGGGGGAATTTGTTCAGAATTTAAAGAAGACCCGCAGCGAGTCATTGCTGGCGATGTCGCTGGGGAAGATGATGATGTTTTTGGTGTTCATCTCAGTCATGCGGGTGACATGTTCCAGGATGTTGACGCCAGCGCTGGAATAGGCCACGGCGATGAGCTGCGTGCAGTAGAGGCGCGTGGTATCAACCCAACTGTAGTTATAGTCGAAGGGAACGCCCCGTTTAGCATACCGCACTGCCTCATGAGCTGCCTTTTGCGCCGTAATGTCGTCACATCCACGCAGACGCATGATGGCGCCATGCTCGGCGCGAGTGGAGAGAAAGAACGTGTCGATGGGTTCGATTTTCACCCTGTCGATGCCTGCGTCGCTCTCTCCAGGCACAGCATGGACAACCTTCCACTTGCCGTTGTCGCTCACGACGATTCCCACATGAGAAAACTGCCCACTAGTGCTGTCGAGCTGAAGCACCGCCTGGCTCTCGGGGCCGATGCCTTCGCGGAACACCAGATCGCCGTCGCGCAGCGAGTCGAGCGGCAGGTCGTCGCGCACCTTGCCATCCTCTTCGACTACACGCAAACAAGAGACCGTCATCGCCAAAATAGCGACAACAGTCATCAGCAGTGCTCTATGGCACCATGCCTTGCTCATAGTAAGGATTAATGTTTTTACTGTGCAGCTTGTTGCTTACCTGCTTCGGCCGAACGTTGCTCATTCTTGCGGTGAGCCTCAAGGATAGCCTGCATGAGCTCCTGATCATCAACAATCGACACATTGTTAAAGAAACCGGTGGTGACCTTCTTCTTATAGATGAAGGCACCGTTATCATCCTTTATATAGATGTATCCCACCGACCACAATGTGTTGTCTTCCACCATAAAACGTGGAGCGACCTCTTTCCTCAAGATATCGACACCCGAGCCGTTGCACACATAGTTTATATACTGGTCACGCTCGGCCTCGGTGAGATTGAGTTTGTTCACGTCATACTTATTCACCACCTGAGCCAAGACTTTCTTGTGGTCTTCTTTGCTTGGGTTAGTCCAGGTCATTATAAGTGCCAACGCGACAACAAAAAGTGTTATCACACCAAGCGTTATCTTGATTATCCTTTTGGTTCCTCGTGTCATAGTTTCTTAGTTTTTTGTTAAGAGCTCACAAAGATAGGTATTTTTTGATTATTGTGCAAGTTTGCGAAAAAAAACCGCCCAAATGGCGGAACGAGGAACGAGGAAAGTGGAAGGAGGAAACAGAAACAGAGTCCACTTTCCACCTTCCACTTTTCACTTTTCACAAATTATCTTTACTGAATCTCAATCAGTGTGCGTTCCTTCTTCATATCCTGAGGCTGGAGTTTAGGCAGGACAACCTTCAGAACTCCGTGCTCAACAGTGGCGCTGATAGTGTCGCGATTCACGTCGTCGGGAAGCAACAGGGTCTGGTGGAACTTGGTGTAAGAGAACTCACGGCGCAGGTAATGACCGCAGTCTTTGTCCTCCTCGCATTTCTCAACCTTCTTGTCGAGTTCTACCACCAGGTTGCGGTCTTCGTCAAGGCTTACCTTGAAGTCATCCTTTGTCATGCCTGGAGCTGCGAGCTCAACGTCATACTCGTCCTTCTTCTCAATCACATTGATAGCTGGTGCTGTGGTGCATGCCTTTGGCATGAAATCGGTGTCAAAGAAGTCGTTGAAAACATCGGGCAACCAGTTGGAATTTCTACGTGCTAGTAACATAATTGTATCTCCTATAATTTTAAGTTGTTAATATTTTAATCTTTCTGAGCCTCAATTGAGGGAGCGCCTAGCGCATCACACTCACAGGCTCACTACTATAGTTTGCAAACCCAATGCCAAGAGAGAAACAGACCCCAAAATATGTCATATTGTCGCTTTTTAAGACAATATTGCCGATTTGCGTTGTATAAATATGTCATTTTGTCTTAATCACACACATTTTACTTCTCCCTCTACCACGCAGTCGCCGCAGAACAAGCCATTACAGCTATACATAATGCGAGATAGACCCCTTCTCCGTTTCCACTCTAAAAGCGTGATAAGTTGGATCTATTATGATTGTACGGAGTCGCAAAAGACAAAAAAAACTGAGACATCTAGTCCCAGTTTTTGCTTTAGAAGTCAAAATATAAAATTTTTTTTATTCTTCTTTAAAAGGGTTTTCAACACCTAAGGCTGCAAATTCTTTTGAATAAACGTCATAACACATTTTAGCATTAGAATTAGCATCACCAGCATCTTCTGAGAAAATCTTTGGATTAGATAAAATTCTATTTATAAGAATTTCACGTGCTTTTTCTTTTTCTCCAATCATCATTAAAAAATTAAATTTTGCTTCAAAATCTGTATTTTGAATCAAATGATTCTTTATTTTGCTTACGTCAGAACTAATGGAAAAATTGGCATCACAACCAGTATTCTGATTTAAATTTTCTTTTATGAACTTCACATCCTTACAAAGGCTGAAGAAACAGATCAAGGCAATAATTGAAACAACAGAACACACTATTGCTAATAGTGACATCAAGTCTTCAGGAATACTTGAAAGAATCAAATTTGGTACTAATAAAATATCCATAATCATTAAAATAGAAGTTAATAATTTTCAAAGATACAACTTTTTTTCATAATACCAGTGATTTTTTCTGAAATCTTTCGACAGAGCCGAGCTGTAGAGTCAACAAGCAACCAATCAACCTACCCAAATCTAAACTTATATTAAAATAATGTGTGATATTAAAAATAAATTACTACATTTGCAGTTTGTAAGGAAGCCAATAGAGCAAGAATCCTTATCACAAAACAAAGACAACAAAGCAAAACATAAACAACAGAAATATGAAGACTGCTGACCGAGCATCACGTAATCACTCGATTATCAAGTGGATGTGGAGAGGTGTAATCCTCTTCTTCGCGGGTATATTAGTGCTGTTTTTCCTTATTTATAATGGCATCATAGGCTATATGCCACCCATCGACGAGCTCCGCAACCCCGCCGACAACTTCGCCTCGACGATGTACACCGCCGACGGCGTAGAGATGGGAAAAATCTTCCAGAGCAACGGAAACAGGTTCTATGTGGAGTTTGACCAAATCTCTCCGTTCCTCAAAGACGCGCTCATCGCTATCGAGGACGAACGCTACTACGAGCACTCGGGCATCGACGCCACAGCGATAGGCCGCTCGGTCATCAAGCGCATCATCATGGGCCAAAAGGAGGCTGGTGGCGGCAGTACCATCACTCAACAGCTCGCCAAGCAGCTCTACGCGCCATCGTCGAAAAACATTATTGAGCGCGCCATCCAAAAGCCCATCGAGTGGGTCATCGCAATGAAACTCGAGAGGTACTACACCAAAGACGAGATCATGCAGATGTACTTCAATCAGTTTGACTTCCTCAACAATGCCGTGGGAATCAAGAGCGCATGCCACGTGTATTTCGGCAAGAACTCGCCCAGCGAGCTTAATGTTCAGGAGGCAGCAATGCTTGTGGGAATGTGCAAGAACCCGGCATACTACAATCCTCTGAGATACCCCGAGCGCGCCAAGGAGCGCCGCAATCTGGTGCTACGCAAGATGTATGAGGCAGGCTACCTCACGCAGGCCGACTGTGAGCGCGCGCAGAATACCGAAATCATGCTCGCCTATCACAAAGTCTCTCACAACGAAGGCTTTGCCCCCTACCTCCGCGAAGAGGTAGTGCGCATGATGATGGCGACAAAACCCTTATATAAGAACTATCCCGCCTGGAACAAGCAGGCTTTCTACGCCGATTCTGCGCAATGGGTGGACAATCCCCTCTATGGCTGGTGCAACAAAAACTTCAAGGCCGACGGTAAGCCCTACAACATCTACACCGACGGACTGAAAATCTACACCACCATCGACAGCAAGATGCAGCAGTATGCCGAGGAAGCCGTTAAGGAGCACATGACATATCTGCAAGGTGTCTTCTGGTCGGAGCATGGCATCAGTCCGGGCGAAACAGGCAACAAAGACCCATACACCATCAGCCGCAGCGAGCTGCCACAGTCGGTGAAGGACCGCTTAATCAGGAACGCCATAGTCAACTCCACCCGCTACAAGACTCTGAAAGCACAGGGCAAGAGCGAGAACGAGATAATGGATAACTTCAAGACCAAGCAGCACATCACGGTGTTTGACTTGAAGAACGGCGAGAGAAACATGTTCATCACCCCGCTCGACTCGCTGCTGTTCACCAAGAGCATCCTGCGATGCGGCATAATGTCGATGGACGCCACCACAGGCGAAGTGAAAGCCTACGTCGGTGGCCCCGACTTCAACCACTTCTCCTACGACATGGTATCGGTGGGCAGGCGACAGATTGGTTCGACCATGAAGCCCTACCTCTACTCGCTCGCCATGGAATGCGGCTACAACCCGTGCGACCTCATCTCCAATCAAAGAATCACCATCGGCGGCTGGAGCCCTCGTGGTGGCGGCGGCGGCGGTATGCTCACATTGAAGCAGGCGCTCACCACATCTAACAACACCTGCTCGGCACGACTCATCGACCTGCTCAAGCCCACCAACCTCGTGACCATGTTGCACAACTATGGCCTTACCAACGATTTCGACACCGTGATGCCTCTGTGTCTTGGACCTTGCGAGGTGTCGGTTCGCCAGCAGGTTAGCGCCTACTCGGTATTTGCCAACCACGGCATGCGCAGCGACCCGATATTCGTATCCCGCATCTGCGACAGCCATGGCAACGTGCTCGCTGAATTCACTCCACGACAGAAAGAAGTGATTTGCGAAGACTCCTACCTGAAGATGCTCACAATGCTCGAGAGTGTTATCAACAACGGTACCGGACGCCGTGTGCGCGGCTATGTAGGCAACATCGAGATGGGAGGCAAGACAGGAACATCTAACAACAACAGTGACGGATGGTTCATGGGATTCACACCACAACTTGTAACCGGCGTGTGGGTTGGCGGCGAAGAGCGATACATCCGTTTCTACAACGGCGGCATTGGACAAGGTGCCGGACAAGCACTGCCCATCTGGGGCCTATATATGAAGAAAGTGCTTGCCGACAGTTCTAACCCCTACTCTAGCGACGCGTCGTTCAAGGTTCCTAGCGGTTACGACTTCTGCTACCGCGAGCGAGGCATAGGGCCACGCATCGAAGGTGGTGGCGGTGGTGGATACCGTTCATCATCTGGCGGCGGCGGTGGCGGCGGCGAACAGCAGTCCAGCAACGACACCCACCAAGCCGAAGCCATGCAAGGCGTGTTTGACTAAAGAATCGACACGACCAACGGTACTTTTAGTGGCATTTTTGTTAAAGTTTGTTTAAATTTTAGCTGAAATGCCACTAAAATTTTGCCAGTTCGGGAAGAAGCAGTACCTTTGCATTCGCAAATCGCGGGGTGGAGCAGTGGTAGCTCGTTGGGCTCATAACCCAGAGGTCGTTGGTTCGAATCCGGCCCCCGCCACTAAGACAAAGAGTTTCAGCCGATTATGGTTGAAACTCTTGTTTTTTATGGAATGAATCAAAGGAATGAAAACAACTCTGTCGAAAAAGGAAGGGGACCACTAAGTAGAAACAGTAAAGAAAAAGCCCGTGTAATAAAAGACAAGTCGGAGACTTGGCTATGTGCGAAACACATTGTGCGCTCAAGCTCGGAGA
This sequence comes from Muribaculaceae bacterium, assembly GCA_017618355.1. GTDB lineage: Bacteria > Bacteroidota > Bacteroidia > Bacteroidales > Muribaculaceae > Sodaliphilus. Next base: position 14,120 of record JAFZUL010000170.1, on the reverse strand, counting down.
GCTTGGGCGCACTGTGTGTTTGCCGAAACCTAATGGCTGCACGTCGAAAGATGTGCAGTAGTGGTTGCATCTCATGCAAATAATTTATATCTTTGCAAAAAACATCGCTACGATCATGAGTAAAGTTGTTTCACTCCATCACATTGTCATCAACACCAAGAACAGGCAGATGACTATCACATCTGAGCATTGCGAGGATATGTACCGCTTTATCACGAGCATAATAAAGCGTAATAACTGTGTGCTTTACCGCATTGGAGGCATCGAGAATCACATCCACATGCTGGTTGACCTGTCACCGACTGTCACACTCTCACACCTGATGTGGGACATAAAACGCTCAAGCAGTGACTGGGCGAAACAGAACGGTATGTTTCCTAACTTTGTGGGTTGGGGGAAGGAATATGCCGCGTTTTCAATCTCTGTCTCTCACAAAGATGCAGTTATCGCCTATATCATGGGACAGCGAGAACATCATCAGAAAGTGGGATTTGAGGACGAACTAAAGCGCATCACCGAGCGGAACGGTATTAAGTGGGGAGATTATCTACTCACATAGCCAGATTGACCACTGCACATCTACCGACGTGCAGCATTGGATTCTGCCATCTGTCACACAGTGCCACCCACCGCTACGCGGTGTGCGGCACAATGTGTTTCGCACACAGCCAAGTCTCCGACTTGTCTCATAGTGCACTTGTTTCACATCTCAATATTTCTACTTAGCTGTAATCCCCACCTTTTTGCGACTGAGCCTAAACAAATTCAACAAAAATTATCCTTATTCTTCTTGTTGTTTTTGTTTGATATCATCAACATCGCATTATGAATTGAGAATTATGCATTGTGCATTATGCATTAACAATCGTCCCTATCAGCGTTGCGCTGGTGGCTTTTTCCACTTTGCACATCACGCGGTCGCCCACTTTGGTGTCGCCAGCGGGGAATACTATGACCTTGTTCTGCTGGGTGCGGCCGAACATGTCGTCCTTGGAGCGCTTGCTGTAGCCCTCAACTAGCACCTCAAAGGTCTTGCCCACATCGGCGCGGTTGCTGCACAGCGAGAGTTCGTTTTGCAGAGCAATCATACGGTTCAGTCGGTCAATTTTCACATCTTCGGGCACATTGTCGGGCAATCGCTTGGCGGCAAAGGTGCCTGGGCGCTCGCTGTATTTGAACATGAATGAAGAGTCAAAGCCCACCTCACGCATCAAGCTCAGCGTCTCCTGAAAGTCCTCCTCGGTCTCGTTGTGGAAGCCAGTGAACATATCGGTCGAGATGCCGCAGTCGGGTATCGCTTGACGGATACGAGCAATGCGGTCAAGATACCACTCGCGAGTATATTTTCGATTCATGAGCTTGAGCACCTTGTTGCTGCCACTCTGCACCGGTAGGTGGATGTGGTTGCAAATGTTGGCATGGCTTGCCATAGTGTCGATGATGGCGTCGGTCAAGTCCTCGGGATTGCTTGTGGTGAAGCGCACACGCATCTCGGGCGCCGCCTCAGCCACCATAGCCAGCAACGCGGCAAAATCTACCTCGCAATTGCCGTCAACAGCTCCCCCTCTAAGATAGAGAGGGTTGGGGGGAGTATGACCTTCACTGTTAACACTATTCTTATACAAATATGAATTCACATTCTGCCCGAGCAGTGTAACCTCCTTGAAGCCTTTTGCTTGCAGGTCACGCAACTCGTTGAGGATGCTCTGCGGCTCACGGCTGCGCTCACGTCCACGGGTGTAGGGCACGATGCAGTAGGTGCAGAAGTTGTTGCAGCCGCGCATGATAGAGATAAAGCCGCTGATGCGGTTAGCGCTGATGCGTGTGGGGATGATGTCGCGGTAGGTCTCAGTAGTTGAGAGCTGCACATTGATTGCCTTCTCGCCATTCTCGGCTGCGGCAATGAGGCTTGGCAGTTCGAGGTAACTGTCGGGACCAGCCACTAAGTCCACACCGTGGTTGTTGATGAGCTCATCCTTCATACGCTCTGCCATACATCCGATGATGCCGATGATAAGGCGACGCTGGCGCTTGCGGCGAAGTGCGTTGAGGGTTCTAAGGCGCGCGAAAATGCGTTGCTCGGCATTGTCACGAACGCTGCAAGTGTTGATAAAAATCGCGTCGGCACTGTCCAGGTCTTCGGTAGTGCCATACCCCGCCATCTGCATCACGCTCGCCACCACCTCGCTGTCGGCGACATTCATCTGGCAGCCGTAGGTCTCCAAGAAAAGCTTCTTCGAGAACTCCCCGCCACCATCATATTTCAAATTCAATGTGTTCATATAATATATAATGTATATAACCTTGTTGTTCTTGTCTGGCTTTGTTGTTTTTGTTTGATAATGACGACATCACTGAACAGTTACAACCCCACAAAAACGACTGCAAAGTTACGACATTTTGCGATAAGTAGCAAAAAAGCCCTACCCTTGCCCATACAAAATAGGCTATTTTCACTCTTTTTGAAAAAATGTGGGTGCAAAATGGTTGTGGGTAAGAAAATTATGCTTACCTTTGCAGTCGCGTTTTCCGGGAACGAATCTGGAAGACCTGTGATTATTAACTTTTTTACTAACATTTAAATGAGCGAAGAATTAAAAAATTCTCCAATTTCACCCATTGAGGACTTCGATTGGGAAGCCTTTGAGCGTGGTGATAGCAAAAAAAATGAGTCTTATGAGACTCTGGAAGCCGCCTACGACAAGTCGCTTGGCGCAATCAAGGACAAAGAAGTAACCGAAGGTACTGTTATCTCAATCAACAAGCGCGAGGTAGTGGTTAACATTGGCTACAAGTCGGACGGTATTATTCCTTACAACGAGTTCCGTTACAACCCCGACCTGAAGGTTGGCGACACCGTTGAGGTGTTTGTCGAGAATCAGGAGGACCGCAAAGGCCAGCTGGTGCTCTCGCACAAGAAAGCTCGCACTGCTAAGAGTTGGGATCGCGTTAACCAAGCGCTTGAGAATGATGAAATCATCAAGGGTTACATCAAGTGCCGCACTAAGGGTGGTATGATTGTTGACGTATTTGGAATCGAGGCCTTCTTGCCCGGCAGCCAGATCGACGTTAAGCCCATCCGCGACTATGATGTATTTGTTGACAAGACCATGGAGTTCAAGGTTGTTAAGATCAACCAAGAGTACAAGAACGTAGTGGTTTCGCACAAGGCACTTATTGAGGCCGAGCTTGAGCAGCAGCGCAAAGACATCATCGCTAAGCTCGAGAAGGGTCAAGTGCTCGAGGGTACCGTTAAGAACATCACCAGCTATGGCGTATTCATCGACCTCGGTGGCGTTGACGGTCTCATTCACATCACCGACCTCTCTTGGGGCCGCGTGAACAATCCAGCCGACATCGTTGAGCCTAACCAGACTCTCAACGTTGTTATCCTCGACTTCGACGAGGAGAAGAAGCGCATAGCTCTTGGCTTGAAGCAGTTGCAGCCACATCCATGGGATAAGCTTGACGAGAACCTCAAGGTTGGCGACAAGGTTACCGGTAAGGTTGTCGTTATGACCGACTATGGCGCATTCGTAGAGATTGCTCCTGGCGTTGAGGGTCTTATCCACGTGAGCGAGATGAGCTGGTCGCAGCACCTGCGCAGCGCTCAGGACTTCCTCAAGGTGGGCGACGAGGTAGAGGCCGTAATCCTCACTCTCGACCGCGACGAGCGCAAGATGTCGCTTGGCATCAAGCAGCTCAAAGAGAATCCTTGGGACAAGATCGAGGAGCGTTATCCTGTTGGCTCAAAGCACACTGCAAAAGTTCGCAACTTCACCAACTTTGGTGTATTTGTAGAGCTTGAGGAAGGCGTTGACGGTCTTATCCACATCAGCGACCTCTCTTGGACCAAGAAGATCAAGCACCCAAGCGAGTTCACTCAGATTGGTGCCGACATCGACGTTGTAGTTCTTGAGATTGACAAGGACAATCGTCGTCTGAGCCTTGGTCACAAGCAGCTCGAGGACAATCCTTGGGATAACTTCGAGACTATCTACACCGTGGGCAGCATCCACGAGGGTACTATCACCGAGCTCCTCGACAAGGGCGCAGTGATTAGCCTGCCTTACGGCGTTGAGGGATTTGCCACTCCTAAACACCTTGTTAAGGAAGATGGCACTCCAGCAAAGCAAGACGAGAAATTGCAATTCAAGGTTATCGAGTTCAACAAGGATGCTAAGCGCATCATTTTGAGCCACAGCCGCATCTTCGAGGATGAGCAGAAGGCCGAAGCTCGCAAGGCAAAGAAGGCTACCGCTAAGGCAGCCGCAGCCGAGGAGCAGCCAGTAGCTCAGTCGAGCAACGTTGAGAAGACCACTCTTGGTGACATCGACGCACTTGCCGAACTGAAGCAGAAACTCGAGAAGGGCGAGTAACCCACAATTGATTTCTTGAGAAAAAGAAAGCGCCAGGTCCCCTGAGGACTTGGCGTTTTTTATTATCCTATCAGTCGAGCTATTTTGACTTCACTGGCTGTTGGGAGGATGCGACGCAGGTGCTCGGCAATGAGTTCGCGCGACTGCTCAGGAGTATTGTCACACTCGCACATCTCCTTGCCCAGCAGTCGCTCTGGTGTGGTAAGCAGCGACCATCCCCAGCCATATTCCTTGCCATGACGGTCGCGGGGATAGACGAAATCTTCAGTGACAATGCGGCACTGCATCTGCAAGCGAGTGACGAAGGAGTCGAAGCGGCTGCGCATCTTCCCTCCTGTGAACCCGCACAAGGCACGCAGTTCGCGAGTGATAAGGCTGCCATGCTCCTGTAGCGTGAGCAGGATGGTTTCTTCTATCGAGCCAGGAGCAGGTTCGGGCCTTGTGCTGCGGCGCCAGTTGCACCAGTCGGGCCACCACTGGCGGCTCACAAATCCTGCCTTGCCGGCAAAGAACTTGCCATAGACACAGCTGCCCTCGGTGATGATGGGACCTTTCCACTTCCACAGCGGCCAGTCCCAGCCATCGGCAGTCGCCACATATCGGCAATCAGGATCCACCATTTCCTCGGCGCTGAACCCCACTACTCCCCCATCGAGCAACGGCAAGAATCCCAGTTCCTCAATAACCGCCATTAGCTCGTGGCAAGTGCCGATATTTCTCCTATTAAGCATTAAAAACAATTATCAGTTCTCAGATTCTGCATTATGAATTGTGCATTGTCAAAAATTGATTAAGCTCGGTGTATAGGCGATGCAGCGGCAGGCCCATCACGTTGTAGAAACTACCGTTTATGTGTCGCACTCCCATACAGCCTATCCATTCTTGTATGCCATAGGCGCCGGCCTTATCGAGCGGACGGTAGTTGTCAACATAGTAATCGATATCTTCGTCGCTGAGGGGGGCAAACTCCACATCAGTCACCGCACTGAATGAGCGGGTGGCATTAGCCGTGACAATAGTCACCCCAGTCACCACTTTGTGGGTCTTTCCTGAGAGTTCGCGGAGCATACGCCGTGCGTCATCGGCATCAGCGGGTTTACCAAGCACCTCGTCACCGAGAATCACCACCGTGTCGGCAGTGATAATAAGCTCATCTTCTGCCATCTCTGCTTGATAAGCGCGAGCCTTTTTGCGCGAGATGTACTCAGCAATCTCCAACACAGGCAGGTCGTAAGGATAGCTCTCGTCAATACCCTTAAGAGTTCTAACAGTGAACTCAATACCCAAATCCGCGAGCAACTCCCTGCGTCGAGGAGAATTGCTAGCGAGAACAACACTGTATCGTTTTAATTTTTCTAAAAGCAAAGCGGAAATTATTTATTGTAAATTATGCATATAACAAATATTCTGCATTAGGGAACTACCATCCAAACGCGTGGTCATCGTCCATCCACTTGCCTTGGGCGGTGAGGACTTTCTCGATTATGTCGCGCGCCACGCCGCGGCCGCCGTCGCATGGCGAGACGTAGTCGGCAATTTCCTTCACCTGGCAAGCGGCATCGGCAGGAGCCACCGAGAGACCAGCGGCCTGCATTGTGTGTATGTCGGGGATATCGTCGCCCACGAAAATCACCTCGCTGACATCGAGCCCCACATCTTTGAGCCACTGCTCAAAAAGAGGCAGCTTGAACGCGGCACCCATATAGATGTCCGTCACTCCCAAACTCTTATAGCGCAGCTCCACCGCCTCAGATCGGCCGCCGCTGATGATAGCGATCTTCAAGCCTTTTTTCACCGCCAACTGGATAGCATATCCGTCCTTGATGTTGAGCATGCGACAAGGCATCCCGTCCGCGCCCATAGGGATAGTACTCGGCGACAACACGCCATCAACGTCAAAAGCTATACCTTTAATCTGTGTCAAGTCCATATTTCTCCGTTTTATTTCTGGCAAAGTTAAGCATTTTTTTTAAAAGGACAAAGTATAAAAGATTAAGGACAAAAGAATCAATACTTGTGTGGAGGTTAAAGCATCACAAAACAAAAGGAAGATTGCAGTGCTATTATTCTCACCACAATCTTCCATAAATCTTAAGCTATAAACCAGAAAATTACAGCTGGTTGTAATTGGTGTTTAGAGCAGCTTGCATACCTCTCTTCACGTCACCAGTCTGGAAACCAGCTTTGAACCAGCGCATGCGTTGGTCACTGGTGCCATGGGTGAAGCTCTCAGGAACGGCATAGCCTTGACCGCGCTTCTGGAGGTAGTCGTCGCCAATCTTCTGTGCGCAGTCGATAGCCTCCCTCAAATCGCCGTCATCAAGCGATGCAAACTCTTGATTGTCGTAGTGAGCCCAGCAACCAGCCAGGTAGTCGGCTAGAAGCTCAATGCGCACGCTCTCTTTGTTGGCCTGAGCGCTGCCCTGGCCATACTGGCGCATCTTGGCGTGAATCTTGTCGAGGATGCCTGTGAGGTACTCCACATGGTGTCCTACCTCGTGAGCAATCACGTAGGCATAAGCGAAGTCTCCATCAGCACCAAGTTGCGACTTCATGGTAGTGAAGAATGACAAGTCGATATACAGGCACTGGTCGCCACTGCAATAGAATGGTCCCATCGCAGCCTGACCCTGACCACACGCTGTGGTTGTTGCACCAGTATAAATCACCATCTTGGGAACTTGATACTCACCTAAGTTCTGATCGCGGAAAATCTCGGTCCAGATATCCTCGGTACCAGCAAGAATCTGACTCGAGAACTTGTAAAGAGATTGCTCTTCTTCGGTGAATTCAGTTGGGTCTTGAGCTTGGATTTGATTATTAGTGAATCCACCACCGCCTAACATGCCGCCAAGGACATCGCCTAAGTCAATTCCCATGCCACCGCCTGCTCCAGCGCCAGCTCCAGCGCCACCGAGCAAGCCGCTGCAGCCTCCACCATTAGACATAAAAGCAATTAATAGAGCAATGACAATACCCATTAAACCGCCGCTAACGCCGGCTTTTGCGCCGCTACTCATACCACGGCGATCTTCTACATTTTCGCTTTCTCTGCGTCCATCTAAATTCATATCTTTTTGTTTTTTTGGTTACATGTTTTATACAAAAGTACAAAAGTAGTTATTTTTTTAAAAAGCAACAATAACTAGCACAAAAAACATGCCAAAAAAAGCAAAAAAATCGCTCAAAAAAGATTTTTTTGAAAAAAACTTACAAAAACGCTTGTCAGTTCAAAAATTAGTTGTACCTTTGCAGTCGGAAATCAACAAAGGTTTCCCTTTTTTGACTCCGTGGCTCAGTTGGTAGAGCAACTGACTCTTAATCAGTGGGTCGAGGGTTCGAGCCCCTCCGGGGTCACACGAAAGTCGGTTAACGAGCTTTTAACAAGCAAGTTAACCGACTTTTGTTTTTCTCCATTTTTTATAATTCTCATTAAATGGATGATTGGGATTTTAGTTCATTTTCATTAATTTTCAAACCGAAGAAAGTGAAAACCAAAAAATAATATTCCAAAAACTGATAACTGATAACCGACAACTGAAAACTTTTTTGTACCTTTGCAGCTTGAAAAAAAATTTTAAATCTACATTATTTTATAATATGAACACTTTGGCTACTAAGTACGACCCTAAAGCGGTCGAGGACAAATGGTATAAGTACTGGATTGACAACGACTTATTCAAGTCGGTACCCGATGAGCGTGAACCTTACACTATTGTGATTCCGCCACCCAACGTCACCGGTGTGCTTCACATGGGCCACATGCTCAACAACACCATCCAGGACATCCTCATGCGCCGCGCCCGTCAAGAAGGCAAGAATGCGCTGTGGGTGCCAGGCACCGACCACGCCAGCATTGCTACAGAGGCCAAAGTGGTGAAACGCCTCGCTGAGCAGGGCATCAAGAAGACCGACCTCACTCGCGATGAGTTCCTCAAGCACGCTTGGGACTGGACTCACGAGCACGGAGGCATAATCTTGCAGCAGCTGCGCAAACTGGGTGCATCATGCGACTGGAGCCGCACCGCCTTCACTATGGACGAAATTCGCAGCGAGAGCGTGCTGAGAGTATTTGTTGACCTCTACAACAAGGGGCTTATCTACCGCGGCCTGCGCATGGTGAACTGGGACCCCAAAGCACAGACTGCCCTCAGCAATGAAGAGGTTGTATATCGTGAGGAGAACAGCAAGCTCTATTACCTGAAATATTATGTCGCCGACGATGACATGACGGGAGAGACTGGTGCCGAAGGCGAAATAGTTCACCGCGACGAGCAGGGCCGCCGCTATGCAGTGGTTGCCACAACGCGTCCCGAGACCATCATGGGCGACACCGCAATGTGCATCAACCCCAAAGACCCCAAGAACCAGTGGCTCAGGGGAAAGAAGGTAATTGTGCCTCTCGTGAACCGCGTGATTCCCGTTATCGAGGACCGCTATGTTGATATCGAGTTTGGTACCGGTTGCCTTAAGGTGACTCCCGCCCACGACGTTAACGACTTCATGCTCGGCAAGAACCACAACCTCGAGACTATCGACATCTTCAACGCCGACGCCACCATCAGCGAGCAGTCGCCACTCTATGTGGGTATGACTCGCGAGGAAGTGCGCAAGGTGATTGTCGTTGACCTTGAGAACGCTGGTCTTATGGAGAAAGTTGAGGACTACGTGAACAAGGTGGGCTACAGTGAGCGCAACAGCGACACCGCCGTAGAGCCTCGTCTGTGCATGCAGTGGTTCATCAAGATGCAGCACTTTGCCGACATCGCCCTGCCACCAGTGATGAACGACGACATCAAATTCTTCCCTCCCAAGTACAAATCCACCTATCGCAGTTGGCTTGAGAATATCCAGGACTGGTGTATCAGCCGCCAGTTGTGGTGGGGACACCGCATTCCCGCCTACTTCCTGCCCTCGAGCGATGAGCAAGACGAGAAATTCGTAGTGGCACTCACCAAAGAGGAGGCCCTCGAAAAGGCACAGCAGATGCCAGGTTACGAGAATATCACCATCGACGACCTGCGCCAGGACGAGGATGCCCTCGACACATGGTTCAGCTCATGGTTGTGGCCCATCTCGCTGTTTGACGGCATCCGCAACCCCGGCAACGAGGAGATAAAGTACTACTACCCCACTTCGGACCTGGTTACTGCCCCCGATATCATCTTCTTCTGGGTGACTCGCATGATTATGGCAGGATATGAGTACATTAATGATATGCCATTCCGCAACGTGTATTTCACTGGTCTCGTGCGCGACAAGTTAGGCCGCAAGATGTCGAAATCGCTCGGCAATAGCCCCGACCCACTGGAGCTTATTGACCGATTTGGTGCCGACGGTGTGCGCATGGGTATGATGCTCAGCGCTCCTGCTGGTAATGACATCCTCTTTGACGAGGCTTTGTGCGAACAAGGCCGCAACTTCAACAACAAGATTTGGAACGCCTTCCGTCTCGTTAAGGGTTGGGAGGTAGCCGACATCGAGCAGCCCGAACACAGCCGTCTCGCAATTGAGTGGTTCCAGGCACAGCTCGACAGCACTATCGCCGAGATGAAGGACTTGTTCTCCAAGTTCCGTATCAGCGACGCTCTGATGGCCATCTATCGCCTGTTCTGGGAAGACTTCTCGGCACTCTATCTCGAGATTGTGAAGCCAGCCTACCAACAACCAATTGACCGCGCGTCGATGGAGGCAACTCTCGGTTACTTCGATATCCTGCTGCGCCTCATCCACCCATTCATGCCATTCATCAGCGAAGAGCTGTGGCAGCACATCAGCGACCGTAAGCCAGGCGAAAGCATCATGTATGCCATCATTCCTGAGCCAAGAGACATTGACGAGGTAGCAATCAAGGCAATGGCTGAGGCACGCGAGATTATCACTGCCGTGCGCAACGTGCGCGCAAGCAAGAACATCGCCCAAAGGACCATGCTCCAGCTGCAAGTGGCAAATACTGAGTGGAACAACGCTTACCAGCCAATCATCCTCAAACTCGCTGGCCTCGATGCCATTGAGCATGTAGAAAGCAAAGACCCAACCGCTGCCTCGTTCATGGTTGGCACTACCGAGTTTGCCGTGCCTCTACAGGACAATATCAACGTTGCCGAGGAGATTGAGAAACTTGAGAAAGAACTGCAATACGCCCAAGGTTTCCTTGCTAGCGTGGAAAAGAAGCTCAGCAACGAGCGCTTTGTTGCCAACGCCCCCGAGGCAGTAGTAGCCGCCGAGCGCAAGAAACAAGCCGACGCTCTAAGCAAAATCGCAACACTGCAAGAAACTCTCGCTGCGCTGAAAGGATAAATAAAAGTGACAGCAAATAAAAAGAGGCAACCCAACAATGACGGGTTGCCTCTATTCTTTTGTCACAATCACTTCTTGCGACGACCTTTTTTCATGAATTTGTCGTAGTTGCCTGCGGGGGCATCATTGTTCTTACCGCGTTTTTTGAATCCCCGTTCTGAATCGCGGCGGGTGCGGCGGTCGCTACGACGGCGCTCGCGTTCACGCTCCATAGCTTTGAACTTCTCCCTACGGCGCTCAGCACGGTTCTTTTTCACTTCGCCTTCATAGGTGATTGACGCATAATCCTTATTAGCATCGGCAATCTCAAGATATAGGCGTTTGCCAAAGAATTCGCTGTTGCGCAGAGCGTTGATAACGGCATGCGCCTCGCCATGACGCACGTCAAAGAGTGAATAGTTGGTCAAAAGGTCGATGCGCCCAATTCCCACATTCTTGCCACCCTCGGTGGCGTTAATCATGCGAATGAGGTCGGGGGCATAGAAACCATGACTCTTGCCCACGTTGATAAATACTCGTTCGTAGCCTTCCTCACCAACTCGGCGGTCTTTTTCGCCGTTGGGTTTTCGAGTGCGCTCCTTCTTCTCGCCACGTTTGCGTTCCTTTTTCTCGAGCACGATGTCGAGAACTGGAGCCTTCTTGTAGTAGTCGAGCATGCGGTTAAACTCCAGCGATAGCAGTCTCTTCACCACATCCTCGCCGCTGAGCCATGACAACTTCTTTAGCACATTGGGCAGATAAGGAGCTATCTCCTCCTCTCGCACTTCCACGTTCTCAAGCCTATCAGCGAGATTAAAGAGCTGTTTTTCTATAATTTCTTCAGCCTTTGGCACCTCGCGACGCTCAAACTCCTTGCCAATCTGCTTCTCTATTTGCTTGAGTTTGTTGCGCTCACGGCTGTGGATGATAGCGATAGAAATGCCCGTCTTACCCGCACGTCCAGTGCGTCCACTGCGGTGGTTATAGATATCGTTATCATCAGGAAGACTATAGCTGATAATGTGGGTGAGGTCATTAACGTCAAGGCCACGCGCCGCCACATCGGTAGCGACGAGCAACTGCAGGTTGCGCTCACGGAACTTCTTCATCACGGCATCGCGCTGTGCTTGCGAAAGGTCGCCATGCAGAGCGTCGGCGTCATAGCCGTCCTGAATGAGCTGCGACGCCACCTCCTGTGCACTGGCACGGGTGCGGCAAAAGACTATACCATAGATGCGCGGCAGATAATCTACTATGCGCTTAAGGGCAAGATACTTGTCACTCGCCTTTACCATATAATATATGTGTCGCACATTTGCTGAGCCCTCATTGCGTGTGCCAGCGACAAACTCAACCGGGTCGTGCATATAGTCTTTGGCGATATTGGCAATCTCACGAGGCATTGTAGCACTGAAAAGCAGCATCTTGCGCTCATCAGGCACATGGCTGAGAATCTCGTTGATGTCATCGATAAAACCCATATTAAGCATCTCATCGGCCTCATCGAGGATGACAGTGCGCACGGCATCGAGCTTAACCACTCCACGCCTGATAAGGTCCTGCAAACGCCCTGGCGTTGCCACTATCACTTGCACACCACGTTTAATCGACTTGATTTGCGACTCTATGCTTGCACCGCCATACACCGCCACGATTTTCAACCCGTCGATAAAACGAGAGTAGTCTTCAAGGTCGGTCTTGGTTTGAAGGCACAGCTCACGCGTGGGGTCAAGAATCAACGCCTGCGTCTCTTGCGATGAGGTGTCGATGCGCTGCAGCATTGGCAGACCGAAAGCAGCTGTCTTGCCAGTGCCAGTCTGCGCCAGTCCCACCACGTCGGTCTCCTCGTTGAGCAGGTGCGGAATCACCATTTCCTGAATGGGCATAGGCTTCTCATAGCCCATCATCTCGATAGCGCGCAGCAAGTCATCGCGCACGCCTAGTTCTTTGAATGTTGCCATTGTATATTATCAATTTTGGGTGCAAAGGTAGGCAAAATTTGCCGTATCACAGCAATTATTACCACTTTACTGCCAAAAAACACTGCTGGCGACCGCCAAAAAGCAATCACCAGCAGCTAAAAACATACTATCTAAATACTACTCAGCTTTCTTTGCACGAAGGCAAGAATATGCAAAGTAAATAATCAATGCGATATAGACTACAAGTCCGATAATGCTCGACAAGCCGTCGCTGAGCGGACTCTCGTACTTAAATCCTCCAAACTTCATTGCGGCACTCACCACACCCATCAGTGCTCCACCGGCAATGAAACCGCTGGCGATTAGAGTGCCCTTGTCCATGCGAGCCTTGTTAAGTTTCTCGTCCTTGCTACGTGTGCTTACAAACCAGCTAATGATACCACCAATGAGCAGCGGTGTATTGAGCTGGAATGGAATGAACATACCCAGTGAGAATGGCAAAGCAGGAACCTTCAACCAGTTGAGCAGACATGCAAGGATTGCACCACAGATGTAAAGCATCCAAGGAGTTTCACCACCAGTCATCAATGGGTCGATAACGGCTGCCATAGCGTTGGCCTGAGGAGCCACCAGAGGAGTCTCGCCTGGCACGGCACCATCATAGAAACCGTAGGTCTTGTTGAGGATGATCATCACACCGCCCACAGTAGCTGCTGAGAGAACTGTACCGAGCATCTTCCAAGTTTGCTGCTTAGCTGGAGTGGTACCAATCCAGTAACCAATCTTCATATCGGTCACCATGCCACCTGCCATTGACAATGCGGTACAAACCACACCACCAATAATCATCGATGCCACGATGCCTTGCCAGCCACTAAGACCTACTGCAACAAAGATACCTGAAGCGATAATCAAGGTCATCAGCGTCATACCGCTCACAGGGTTACTACCCACAATGGCGATAGCATTAGCTGCCACTGTAGTGAACAGGAAGGCAATAACCACCACAACGATAAATGCCACGATTGCCTGAGGCAGACTGCCAATCACACCTATCCAGAAGAATACGAAAGTTACTAACAGAGCTGCAGCGAGAGAGAACACCAGCGCCTTCATCGAGATGTCGCGTTGAGTGCGCTCGGGCTTCTCAATGTCGGCATTCTTTTTGAATGACTTGCCAGCAAGTCCCACAGCATTCTTGATAACGCCCCACGACTTGATGATGCCGATGATACCACTCATGGCAATACCACCAATACCTATCGAGCGGGCAAAGTCTTTGAATATAATGTCGGTATCAAGGGCCGCCAAATCGGGACTAACAGCTGCAAACAGAGGAACAACAACCCACCAGATGAATGCACTACCGGCGAAGATGATGAAGCTGTACTTCAAGCCAATAATGAAACCGAGTCCAAGAGTAGCAGCACTGACATTAACCTTGAAGAGGAATTTAGTTTGAGCGGTAAAGTTCTGCATTGCAGGAATAGCAGTGGTCGAAATCACCTCTTTCCACCATCCGAAGGAACTCATAATGAAG
>JAFZUL010000169.1 GCA_017618355.1 Muribaculaceae bacterium | reverse complement strand
GCTCCCCGGCGCTGCGGACTCGCTTTCTGACAGGGCGTCAAAAAAACCGCTCAACTCGGAACAAGGTCCTCGTGAGCCGAAAAGCGATGCAAAATTACAACCGATTTTTCACATGGCAAAATGTTTTCACAAAAAAATGCGGAAAAATCGAGAATTTAACATTCCTTCACAAGAAACGGGGCGTTTCGGGGAGAAAAGGAGGGAAAGGAATCAAAGGAATTAAAGGAATCAAAGCAGTTGAATGGGCCGCAACATTGCTGAGGCGGCTCCTGAGCGCCGCGCCTACGGCGCAACACAACAACAACGCCCACACTCCAACATCGCCCACACAAGGATAAATGCAGTTACACATTATTATATATAATATATTATAGAAAAAATTTAGGAGGATGCGGTTGCACCCTCCTAACATGTTGCCTGATATCGCCGCATTGTGCAAGCGACAATGTTTTTTATTTGAACAGCGACATTTGGTCGTCGTCACTGAAGTTGATGCCATCGTCGAGGTCGTCAAGAATTTGGTTGTCGGCGTTTGCGGCATTCTTCAGTTGCTCTTTGAGTTCCTCGATTTGTGCTTTGAGATCTTCTACCTCGCTGTTGTCGTCGCTTCCTTCCTCAAGGAGTTTTTTCTTAAGGCTAGCGATTTCCTCGTCTTTGCGCTGCTTGATTTCCTCAAACTTCTCGATTTCGGCTACGAGTTCCTCGGCTTGAGCGAGCTCTTCGTTGGCCTTGTCAAGCTCCTCGCTTGTCTGGTCGAGGCGGCGGTGTAGCCAAGCCACCTGTGCTGCGAGGTTGTCGATTTCGGCATCTTTCTCCTCAAGGACCTTGGTATCGACTGCTGCTACAGGTGCAACAGGAGCGGCATTGCTGGCGTTTGCCCTGAGTTCATCAATCTGCTTTTGCAGTTGAGTGATGCGCTCTTTAGACTTGAGTCCTTCGTTTTTCTCTTTAGTGAGTTCTTCGTTGAGTTTCAAGAGTTCTTCCTTAGCCTCGTCTCCACTCTTGTTCTTCTCCTCGTTCATTTGAAGAACCTTCATCTTGTTCTGAAGGCTGCGGTTTTCCATCTCAACCTTCTCTTTTGCTGTCATCAACTCCTGCATCTTCATTTGCAGGTCGTTGTATCGTGTGAGGGTACTCTTGCGAGAGTTCTCGGTAGATTTGATTTTCTCTTTCAGATCCTCAATCTCTTCATAGGCATTTAGAGCCTTATCGTCGGTCTCTTTGAGTTTGTCGATAATCTCGGAGCGCTCTTTGTTCCACTTCTCGGCAGCACTGTCGAGCACATCCTTGCGCAGGCGTGTCTCGTAGTCACGGAACTGTGGCCTGAGCGTCTCGACGATAGCCTGTGTCTCGGCCTCCACGTTAAGGTTGTTGAGGATTTGAGTAGGCAAGTTGCCATTAATAATCATCATAATTCTCTTGAGGATATTCTCGGGCACTCCAGATTCTTTGCTGGCAGCGAGTCCCGACATATCAACCTGCTGACGTGGAAGCTCAACTCGTGTGTAAACAGGCTTTTCAACCTGCTCTTGAGTTTGCTCCTTGTCGTTGCCATTCTCTTTGTTTTGGGCACTTTTCGGTTTCTTCTCGTCTTCGTCCTTGCGCCAGGGATTGTCGTAATTTCTCTTCTCGTAGTACTCGAGGTCGTCAACACCTTCCCCAAAATCTCCAAGTCCCAAGACTTTTTTCAATGCATTGTTAAAACTCATAATTCCTGTATTTTATTTTTGATGTTATCCTATTGAGGGTGCAAAGTTAATGAATAATCTTTAAACAATCGTCAAACTATGCAATCTAAATAGCAGAAAAAGTGAAAACACTATCGGTTAGGGGTAATTCAGCGATTTATACAACGTAATTAAATGCCATAAATTGTCGTTTACCATCACTTTTTTGTCGTTGGCCACTAACCTCGGGGGGTATCGCTAAATGCCCTTAAACCATTGCCCCTCATAGCAATCTAAATGACAGAAAGCGGTGAGAAAGACACTGCAAAACACAGCAAAATGTCGTTCACCATCACTTTCGGGTCGTTGACCACCAACTTTTGCAACAACTATTGCACAGAGTGGAAGACCACCTTAACTTTGCAACAAAGAAATTATAATAACCGCTGGCAACAGCATAAAAACTCAAGAATTATGAAAAAAATGATTTTAAGCATCGCGATCATCCTGGTGACTGCAGGTCTGGCAGCACCATCGGCAATGGCACGCAGCGGGCGTGGCGGTGCAATGAGCCACAGACCAAGTGTTGAAATGCGTGGTCCAGGTCATGGTCCTCGAGTTGTAAAGCCAATGCCGCCAGTTGGTGGTCGTCCAGCAGCAATGCACTATGGCATGCGCGTGACCAGCCGTCCTTCGGGAATCGTGGTAAACTTTGGAGGCATCAGCTTCATCTACGACAACGGCATATTCTATAGCTCCATCGGACGCGAGTTTGAGGTAGTTCGTCCAACTGTTGGAATGATTGTACCTTCGCTTCCAGTAGGTCACACCATGATGATGCGCAATGGCGCCAAGCACTATGTTCACAACGGCATTATCTACAGCCCAATGCACAGCAACGGCAGAGTAGTATTCCGCATCGCCGGCTTCATCTAAATATAAGGGCGCTTCGGCGCCCTCTTTAAAAAATCAAGGATTCTAGATAAAAAACAATTATAACACATTAAAAAATATAGTAATATGAAAAAGACAATTTTATTAGCATTGATGGCTGTAGTAGCCACTACAGCAGTTACAGCACAAGATTTTGAGCAGCGTGGCGACCGCCGTGGTCCGAATCCGGAGAAGCGCATTGAGCACCAGGTTAAGCGCCTCGACAAGAAACTCAACCTCACCGACGAGCAGAAGAAGCAGCTCACAGAGTTCTACCAGGAGTTTGACAAGACCCAGATGGCCCGCATGGAGCAGATGCGCCAGATGGAGATGAAAGACCGCGAAACCCTCGACGGCAAGATCAAATCCATCCTCACCGAGGATCAGCAAGCGAAATATACCGAGATGAAGGACAAGGAGAAAGAAATGTGGAAAGAAGGTCGAGAAGGCTTTGAGCCAGGCAAAGGTTTTGGACCGGGCAGAGGACATGGACCGGGTCGCGGTCACAGAGGCCCTGGTGGTCATGGCGGACCTGGCGGAATGGGCGGCTTTGACCGTGACATGGGCGAGTAACACGCCAGCACACGCACAAATATAGAAGGTAAAAATTTTTCATAAGCATTTGTTTTAGGTTAATAATTTGATTGATTAGTAAGGCTATTAAGGAATGAACATATACACTCAGCGGCACCTCGATACGAGGCGCCGCTTTTTTTTGGAAAACATCTCAACTTTACTTTGCTTTTTACAAACCTGTTCCTCTCTTGCCATTTTTAGTCAATTTCCCACTTTTTTCACACTATTGCCTCGATATGGCGCAACTTTATTGTACCTTTGCAAAAAAGGACAAGACAATGAATGATTTTACGGCGATAGATTTTGAGACTGCCAATAGCGAGCGCTCCAGTGTGTGTTCTGTTGGGGTGGTGATAGTGCGCGGTGGAGAGGTGGTAGATTCTTTCTACTCGCTTATCCAGCCCGAGCCAAACTACTATAGCTACTGGTGCTCGAGAGTGCATGGTTTGTGCTGCGACGATACTGATGACGCGCCCATCTTCCCCGACGTGTGGGCACAAATTGAGCCTCTTATTGCGGGATTGCCATTAGTCGCCCACAACAGTGCGTTTGATGAGGGCTGCCTCCGCGCGGTGTTCCGCACCTACCAGATGGACTACCCCGATTACGTCTTCCTCGATACACTCCGCGCATCACGACGCAAACTACGTCATCTGCCAAACCATCAACTTGACACCGTGGCTGCCGCTCTAGGATTCTATATGGAAAACCACCATCACGCCCTCGCCGATGCCGAAGCTTGCGCCTGGATAGCGAGGGAGATAATGGAGTAAGTTATAAGTAGTAAATTTATAAGGACTATTTTTATAACAGCTCAGGGAGCTGGAAGAGACGAATGCCGTTAGAGCCTTTGATGAGGATGTAGCGACCGTTGACGGGCTGGGCGGTGATGGCAGCCTTGACGGCTTCCACATCGGCAAACTTGCGATAGTCGCAGTCCACAGCCTCAAATACACTACCCACAAGCCACACCTCGTCGAACGAGCACTGCTTGAGTTTCTCTACCACAGCCACATGCTCCTGGTGGCTGCTCTCGCCCAATTCGCGCATATCGCCCAAAATTGCCATCTTGGGGCTAACCTGCATCAGTGAGAAATTGTCGATTGCCGCCGCCATCGAGGTGGGGTTGGCGTTATAAGCATCCACTATGAGGTGGTTGCGGCCCGTCTCGGTGAGCTGCGAACGGTTGTTCGACGGCACATAACCTGCTATTGCCGCGCTGATTGCGCTGGGGTCAACACCGAAATGCAAACCCACTGTCACCGCAGCTAGCACATTATCAAGGTTGTAGCTGCCAATGAGGTGGGTGGCCACTTCATGCCACTCGTCACTCTCTCCACCGCGCCATCGCAGTCGCAGGAAGGGGTCGCAAGCCACAATCTCTCCTAGAACAAACTGGTTAGGACAAGAGTCGCCTTTTATCATACTCCCCCCAACCCCCTCTATCTTAGAGGGGGAGCTTGAATAGCATAACGCATGTACATTGCTTGGCAAGATGCCCATAAGGTGATCATTGTCGGCATTGACAAAGACAACGCTGCCGTCGCGTGTGGCGAGGTTGTCATAGAGTTCGCCTTTAGTCTTAATTACACCCTCGAGTGAGCCGAAGCCCTGCAAATGGGCCTTTCCCACATTGGTGATAAGTCCGCAGGTGGGCTCGGCGGTCTCTACTAAAGTCTTGATGTCGCCAGGATGGCTGGCACCCATCTCCACCACGGCAATCTCATGCTCAGGCGAGAGGCGCAGCAGCGTCTTGGGCACGCCCACATCGTTGTTGAAGTTGCCCTCGGTCGCCATCACATTAAACTTCTGTGCAAGCACGGTGCGCACCAGCTCTTTGGTAGTGGTCTTGCCGTTGGTGCCTGTGATGCCCACGATTGGTATATTAAACTGGCGGCGATGCTCACGCGCCAAGTCCTTGAACGCCTGCAACGAATCGGGCACCAACACCATGCGCTTGCCCTCGAGAGGCTGAGCCATGAATTCGTTATATACCTGCTCGTCATCGACCACAGCGAGGGCGCTCCCCTTCTCAAGCGCCTGCACGGCAAACTTATTTCCATCAAACGACTCACCCTTGAGAGCGATAAATATACTCCCCTCAGGACAGTCACGACTATCGGTAGTAACTACCGGATGCAACTTATAGAAAGCGTATAGTTCTTGTATGTTCATATTCTATAAAGTAAACAAGTTGACAAGCAAACGAGCTGACAAGACAATTGAACAATGCTATTGGGCCTGGTAAACACAGGGTTAGTGCAATCGTTGGGAAGTCTCACCTCTAACATCTATCAATTCTTAGAAGTCTCGAAGAATATGCCGTTAAGATTGAAGCCGGGATATTCTCCCAGGTTTATCTCGGTGCATGTATTGTTGAGCACTTGACTGAGAGTGCCAAAGAAGAAGTAGTAAATAGACTTTCCTGACTCATTCACGCAGCGCACTCCATAGACATATCCGTCCTTATAGCCAATTTCGCAAATACCCTTTTTGTTGGTAGTTACAGTATTAACGCTATTACCCACAGTAGTAGTGAACTGGCCATTCGAGCTATTAGAGACACAGAATAAAGTGTTGCCGTCATAGAACATTGAACTCTTAAATCCGTTCTCGTTAAATGTAGGCGATGACAATTGGGTCCCAACGGAGTTGTAGGTGTAGACATAGTAATTGTTGGTATATATCATCTCATTGTCGTGTTCTCCAAATTGGGTTTTTTGACGGTGTACTCTAAGAATCAGACGGTCGCTACCGAAGGCATAACTATAGTAATAGGTAATTCTTTCGCCAGTGCTGGTACCATTTGGTCCCCATTGCAAATTGTTATATCCATAATCGGCCCTCACTAAGCCTATTCCCAAGATGTAAAGCTCGGAACTATTGCCATAACTGCACTCGCAAGCGATTTTTCCAGTAGTGTAGTCAACTTTGAAACCGCTATACGGTCGGTTTGGATTATTGTTTGTAAGCATTACCGTGTTATTCTTCATAACATAAAAATACTCTCCCGATGATGATGCCTTGTTGTAATAAATGTTCTCATCAGGATCCATATATACCCATTTGTTTGCGGGTAATCCAATGTCGTATTTCTCATTATAGCTTCCGTAGTAGTAGGGCGAGTAAGAGTTCTTGAATACTTTGCAAGTGCTGGAACCCTTAACAATCGCGGCGGCATGCCCCTTGCTCATTGAGAATGATGCCAGTTCCTGACTACCTGAGTCATCGCTGATCTTAGGAGCCGATGTGCCTCTCATGTTATAGTAGATGGTAGGCACTCTTTTGTTGTTATTTGTAGTATATCCATAAAGCCATATAGAGGGATATACCGTAACTTTTATTGAATAAGTGAAGGTATCTCCATAGGGTGTTGTGTATTTGAAATAGACAAGTGAAGTTCCTACTTCTTGGGCACAAATGGTGGGCGTGACAAAGGAGCTGTTGTAGGTAGTGACGCATGTGGTATTGGAAACCTGAAGGTTTTGGACAGTTCCCTCATATATCGATGTGCCTCCTTCCTTTGGCACGAGATTCAATTCGTATCCCACAGGAATTGTAATTTGATTGGTGGAACCGTTATCGTTAAGTGTAATGAAACTGTAGGTGTGGCTATAAGCTGAATTACTATATCCTATTACAAAGTCGCGCGTCCATCCTGTAGTACCAGGTCCAGGATTCATAAGGGTGTAGTCTTGCCCTGGCTTGAACTTAAAGTTGGCGGTGTACCTAAAGCTGCGGGTATCGGGCAACGTTACATGGAACACGGTTTTTCCCGAGCTGTTGATATCCTCGTGGCGTGCATAAATCACATATTGACCGTTAATCAGCTTAGCCTTAGGTGCGTAAGTGACATATTCGTTTTCCGAAGTACCACCGTCAATGAAACTGTTGATGCTTTGCAGGCTTGTTATGTGTCGGCAATAAGTCATGCTAGTGGATGTGTTGACATTGGTTCCTCCAAGGATGATTTTGCTCTCATATAGCTCAAGAGGTAAGTTGATGCCCACTGTCTTATTGCTGCAGGAGTATGTGCCGGAGCCAAATGCTAAGTCTTGCGGGATGTTGAGGTCGCCCACTTGGTCTGAAGACCAGTTGGCGCCACGCACCCACATAGCCTTGATTGTTCCATTGGTCTTAAAACCAGCCTTGTTGCTGCCGGTGATGTCCTTGAGTGTCCACTTGCCGCCACTGCGCACGAGCACATACATGTTCTCCTCCACACCATCGAGCGTGATGTAGATGACATCCTCGGTGTTTTTCCAAACATGTTTAGTAGGCGTGCCCGATGAAGTGGCGCTGATGTATTCATTCATCGTGATAGTTGTCGATGATCCACTACTGCCGTTGAGCAACACGTCATAGACCGCTGTCACATCGGCAGCTGTCACGTTGCCGTCGCCATTAATGTCGCTAGTGCTCAAGTAGGTAGTGCTGTTGTTGAGCAGATAGTTGTAAAGCTCAGTAACGTCGGCAGCGGTCACAGCCTGATCGCAGTTCACGTCACCGACCACAGTCGCTGTCTCAGGCGCAAGGGTGTAGTAACTTGCCGGATAAGTGGCCGCCATAGCCATCACAGCCATCAGCGCAAATAATGAGAATAACAAAGATTTCTTCATAATAGTATCATTTTTATTTTAAGTAATATCATTTTTAGAAGATAAGCTAACAAGGAAACAATAGGGCGAGAATGCCTGCCACTTCAAAATCTTGAATAAGTTACTTGATTTTATTCTTCAGCCATTTTCTGGCGTTGGCGCTTGGGGAAAATTTCGTGATAGTATTGTCAAGACATTCAACATATTCTTTTCCTGGACCTTGGTATGCCTTAGCGCGGTTGAGGAATGTCACCAGCGATGTCTTGGCGCGGTTCTTGTAAACATATCTCAGGAATGCTTTGGGATTGCGGTTATAGACCATCATACCCAAGTGCATCAATCGTTCGCCCACTACTTTGTCATCTTTAAGCTTGGCATAAACCTTGTCGAGACGCGGCAACAGCTGCGGGTCGCTCATGGGAGTGAGCATCGTTTCCATCATCTCCATAGCGTCGGGGTTTGCAACTTCTCCTACAAAACCATCCGGTTTGAGCGATGATTCGTCTTTGTAATCCTCACTGCCGTCAGTGACTTTGTCGAGACGAATCTTGCCGTCAGGGCTAATTGAGTAATAACGTTTCATCTCCACTTTACCGAACCCGCCATTGGCTTTTTCACTCAGATAAAAGTAATTGTTAATCGTGAAGTGCTCGCCAGTTTCGCCAAATTTTAACTCAAGATTCTCCATATTATCGAGCAACTGATAGTCCTTGTGAGGCTCCACAAGCAAGATGTCGCGAAGGTCGTCAACATATCCCATCATCATGGCGTCGGTTAGAATTCCCTTGTCGTCATACACCGCGATAAACTGCTCTAGGTTGTCGCTACGGGTATCGGTGTATCGGTAATTCTCGAATGCACGGTAAATCACCACCGCGCCACAGCCGTGATACACCTTGACATTGAACTTGAGTGGCAAGCGATGTTCAGGAATCATCTCCCTCTCATAAAGTCCCATCACGCGTGAAATGACAGCCTGCTCCTGCTCACACAATCGCAGCTTGGGCTCGTAATGCCAATCGCTGCTGAAGCCTACTGAACGTTTAGTGTAGGCCTCGCCATCGTTCATGCAGATACCTGCACCCATTACGCGTTCAGCAGGATTCATGTTGTCGGGTTTTGTAAACACAGGATTGGTGCAGTCGTCGGGCAGTCCCACCACTTTGCGCCAGTCATCTTGCGACGAAGCGGCAGTAGCCATAAAAACAGCCACCAATAATAAAATATATTTCCTCATGACTAACAGTCTATACTATTCTGTTAAAGGGTTTGACAGTGGTTTCAGAGCGGGGATGCGCTCGCCATCACCTTTTGGCGAGAGAGGGCGATAAACACACTTTGCAAGGCCTTTTGATTCCCAAATCCACCAGTCATCACCCTTGAAGCTACTGAGAAAACCTTCCAGGTCTTTCTCGGCATCAGCCTTGTTGTAGTAGCACTGGCAGCACAGGCGATAAACAGTCTTGCCGTTGGCAGTTGCCTTGTAAACGGGATAGAACATCACCTCACTCATCTGCTCCGACTGCTTTATAGCCTGCTTGAGTGTGGAATGACTGCCACACACGATATAATAAACTGTGCGGGCACTTTTCTTGGTCTTAGCTTGTGCATCGGTGGCGCTGAATACCATAAATGCAAGCAATAACAGTGGCAAACTGATTTTAAGAAAACGTTTCATAACAATAAAGTATTAAAAGTTAAACAAAAAAGTATCAAAAATCAATATTATTGTAGTTTCTTGCTATTGCCGCCATTTCGATGGCGGCTTCGGCGGCTTCGGTGCCTTTGTTGCACAAGGCTCCTCCGGCACGGTCGAGGGCCTGCTGCTCATCGTCGGTGGTAAGCACGCAGAAGATGATGGGCACGTTCTGGGTGGCGTTGAGCATAGCGCAGCCTTGAGTGGCATTGTCGCACACATAGTCGAAATGCGGCGTGCCACCACGTATCACACAACCTATCATTATCACGGTGTCGAACTTTCCACTACGCGCCATCTGCGCTGCGGCAAAGGTCAATTCCACAGTTCCCGGCACACGCTGCACGGTGATGTCGTCACGGCTGTAACCAGCCTCCTCAATGCGGTCGATAGCGCCGTTAAGCAGCGGCTCGGTCACCTGACTGTTCCATCGAGCCACCACAATTCCCACCTTGAGCCCCTCAACATGAGGAAGCTCGATTGATATGCTGTTATGTAGTTCAGTTGACATATTTTATTGTTCACAGTTTAGAGTTCAAAGTTCATAGTCTTCTAGGAATTCTAGATTGTCTATCACTTAAAACTTGACACTTATCAAAATATGCTCTTGAGAAGGGTCATTATGTTGGTGTTCTTGTTTTTATTGTTGAGGAGGTTCTCAATTTCAATGAGTTCATTGGTAGCGTTAAGGCGCTTGGCAAGGGGATGTAGCGACTGGAGCAGTTGCTCGGCACTCTCGCGGCGATTTGCCACCTTGTTAAGGGCTTTGGCGAGGCCAATGGAGAGCACCAATTCCTTATGTCCCATGTGGTTGCTCACCTTCTTTTGGTAACGTAACGCTTTAGTGTAATATTTCGCGGCATTGCGCCCGTTGCCCATTTCAAGCATAATGTCGCCTTCCTTCTTGAGGGAATTGACAAGATTGATGAGTGCCTCGCGTGTCTTTTTGCTGTCGCCATTGTTGAGCATGCCAGTGTAGAGCTTCACCTCGTCGTCGTAATGCTTGAGCACATTCATCTGCTGAGACTTGGAAGTGATGATGCTCGTAGAGGCCTCTATGGCATAGAGCAGCATAGGCGAGAAGCGACGCTCATTCTTCTTTACCAATCGCTCAAAAAGCTTCTGGCACTTGGTAAGCTCCTTCTTAGCCCTAGCCCCGTCGCCAATGCTGTTGTGCACCGATGCGAGATTATAGAGCAGTGAAGCGAGAATCGCCAGGAAATCCTCCTTCTTCTTGTTGGTGATTTCCACCATTTGCAGCAAGGCGTTCTCGGCGGCACCCAGAGCGAGCATATGGTCGTTATTGGAGATGAAGATTGTCATTCTTGCCAGCCACAGCCAGCTCACATAGAGGCTTGGTATGTCGCTGTAATTCTCGTCAAAGACCAAAGTGTCGATTTGCGGTGCGGCATCCTCGCTGCGGTCGTTGGTAATAAGGTATAACACATGCCACAGCTTCACCTCCAACATCTTGTCGCGGGTCATCGACTCAAAATCGGGCATCTTGTTGAGCTGGTCGATTTGAGCCTTGGCAACGGTGATGTCGTTAACCAATTTGGGGAAGGAGGCGTCTAAAAGTAATGGCTTCATTGTCAGTAAATATTTCTGTTATTCCTGTGGTAAAGCGTGAGTTTGGGCAAACTCGGCACTCAGAGCGTTATTGTCACTTGCGGCACAATTGGCTGCGAAGTCAAAAGCGCTGTTCACCACCTCCTGCCACACTTTGGGTTCCATAAACTCAATATCGCCGTGCTTGATGTCGCGCGCAATAAGCTGATGTATCACGCCGGCAATAAATCCTGCCTGCCAACCCAAGTGGTTGTCGCTCTTACAAGAGAATGGCACCACAGTCTTGTCGATGCCTTTGTAGATTGTGGCGCTAGTGTCAGGAGTGATGTGGATGTAGGTGGGACCGTAGAACTTAATGTGGTTGTTATACACCTTGTCACTGTCCTGGTTGGGGAACATGGTGTTGATGTCGTTGGCATGGTCGATGACGATGTTCGACACCTCAAAGTTCTCAAGTATGCTAGGCATCACCTTTGTAAGGTTAAACTGCGTGCCATGTTGGAATCCAGGAAGATAGATGAGTATCGCCTTGCGCTCGGCGGCATAGCTCAGCAGGTCGTAGAGTCTCTCGCGCTGAGGCTGGTCGATGGCATAATAGGAACCAAAGAGCACGATGTCGTCCTCATCGATGCGCGGCCATATCACGTTGAAACGGTTATCGGGATACTCGCCATAGTTCACTATCTTGTCTTGCTCACCGTCCTCCTTGAAGATGGCGGCTAAAGGTGTGGAACCGTCGGTATATCGGTCTATCGACTTGGTATCTACATGATGTTTTTCAAAAAAATCTACAACCCAGTCTCCCACCTTGTCGGTGCAGCATTCGCTGACCATCGACACGGGAAGCCCCAAGTCGCCGAGTGCAGCGGCGGTGTTGCTCACTCGACCTCCCACAAAGGCACTCACGGGTTGGTGATTTTGATAAATGGTGTCGAGAATCGACTCTCCAATGGTAATGATTTTTCGCATCTTTATGTTATTTATTTTATTTTTTGTTAGTGATTGGGATTGTCGAGTGATCGAGCAATCAAGCGATCGAACAATCGAATAATCGAAGATTGTGCATTATGCATTGAGCATTATGCTTTATCTAAGCGGCTTTTGCGGCCCAGGTAGCCACCATGGTGGCGCTTGGCATAGTCTTCACGGGTAAAGCCTGTGGCTTTCATCGTGTTCACTACCAGTACATCGCCCATCACGGTCATCATGGTGGTCGAGGTGGTAGGGGTGAGTCCCAATGGACAGACCTCTGGAGCACCGCCAGTGGCGAGGCACACGTCGGCAAGATGTGCTAGCTCGCTGTCGGGGTTACCGGTTATCACGATTATGGGAAGTTGGCTATACAACTCCTTGGCAAGCGACACGAGGGCTACTATCTCGCTGGTGCGCCCCGAGTTGGAGAGCAGCAGCATCACGTCGCCAGGCTGCAGCACTCCTAGGTCGCCATGCTGAGCCTCGCTGGGATGCAAGAAGATGGCTGGAATGCCTGTCGAAGAGAATGTTGTGGCGATATTGTCGGCGATCTGCCCACATTTTCCCATGCCCGAAGTCACTAGTTTGCCTCCCTTTTCATGCACTCGTTGCACTATCATGTCCACTGCTTTCTCATATCCGTCGGTGACGGGAATGTTGCGTATCGCTTCACTCTCGGCAGCCAGGATTTCTATCATAGTTTGCTTAACGTCCATTGTCAACTATTTTTCGGTATGCAAAGATACTGCAACAATGCTAAAAAAACAAAGATTGCGACATTTTTCTACTAAAAAAGGGGTTCTCCCAGTGTGAACGTCACTTTTTTGTGGCGACACGAAAGAGTCAATAAGTCATTTTTATTCTTCAAAATATCTGGAATTTGCCAAAAATCATCTAGTTAGTTTGCAACATTGTAAAAGATGTATTATCTTTGCGATGTGATAGTTTCGCATCAGTTTCAATGTGTTCAATATCATAATTCATATATTTATTAACTTTTTAACCCAATTACACATGAAGAAAATTTTTACTCTATGCTTTATGGCTATTGCCTTGATGGCAAGTGCCAACACCTACACACTTAGTCAGCTTGCTGAGCTGGTTCCTGCCCTTGAGGACGGCACTGGCGTTGCCGTGGTTGATGGAGCTTATGTTGTTAATTTGCCAACTTCGTTGCCCGATGGAGTCAGTGGCTTAGGTTATGATGACAACAACATTGTGCTCACCAAGACCTACTTTACCATCAATGGTGACCTGATTATCAGCGAAGGCGAGACTCTGCTCTTTGGTGGCTCAACATCAATGGAAATTAACGGCAATCTCACTATCACTGGTGCTACCATTGGTGCAGCCGAAGGCTCTGAAGCCAAAGCTAAAGGCTTCAGAATGTACCAGGAAGGCGTGTCTGCAACTATCACCAATAGCACCTTCAACTATGTGGGTATCAACTATGGCAATGGCACCGAGGAAGGCTGCCTTACAGTCACTGGTTGCACCTTCAACAACCACAACTCTAAGGGAGGAAATGCCGTTATCAACTTCACCTCGCTTAGCAAAGGCAACTTGGTTCAGGATTGCGAGTTCAACGATCCTACCCTCTCGGCAGTGGCAAGTGGCGCCAATGTGGCTTGCGGTATCACCATCAAGGACAATGTAATCAACAAACCTACAGCTAGTAGCCGTCTGTATCCAGGCATCAACATGAGTGCTACAGGCCCTTACGACATTGTTATCGATGGCAATGAAGTTCATGGTCCCGCCGATATTACACGCGCTGGCGGTATAGCTTTGGCCTGTCTGCTTGGAAACCCTCCCACAGGAACACTCTATGTTACCAACAACTTCGTTGAGAACTGCTCTTACGGCATCACACTCACTGGTCCTGGCAATGTGCGCATGATTAACAACACCGTGCTTAACAACAAGTACATCTCCGATCCAAACAATGGTGGTAGTGGCCTCAATATTACCTGCAACTCCTCTGGTGTAATCGCCAAGGCCTACATGCAGGGCAACCACATTGAGGGCAACTTATGGGGTGTTACTGTGATTGGCAATGTTGATATCAACGCAGGCTATGTCGAGGAGTCAAGAGAAATGGAATACAATCCTGGAGAGAACGTGTTTAAAAACAATGGCAACGGTGATCCATTTGTAAAGTATGACTGGTACAACTACACCACTGCCACTTCCTATGCTCAAGGCAACACTTGGAACGTTGAGGTTCAAGATTTCGATCACATCGCAGAGGTAGTTTATGACCAAGCCGACAACCCATCGTTTGGAGAGGTTATCTACATGCCAGCCGCAGAGCAACCTGTTGAATATAATGAGTTCTATCTGGTTGGCACCTTCAATGGCTGGAGCCAGGTAGATGGCATGATTACCTTCGAAGGCAATGAAGAAGGCACCGAATATACAGCAACTGTAGATCTCGAGGCTAATGCAGAATTTAAGGTAATAACTCCTGCTGGCGAAGGCGAGTGGAAGTGGTTCGGTGGCGTTGACGACAACCAAGTTGGCTACTTCCTCATCAACGATGAGATTGAAGAGATTGCACTTATTGACGGCGCAAACTTCAAGGTTGAAGAGGCCGGCAACTTCACATTCACTATCATGGAAGCTGCCAAGGCTGTCAGTGAGCCTCTCATCATGACTGTTACCAAGAATGAGCCTGAGGCTATTGAGACTATCACTACCAACAAGCAGGACAACAACTGGTACAACCTGCAGGGCGTGAAGTTCAA
Organism: Muribaculaceae bacterium; assembly: GCA_017618355.1. Classification (GTDB taxonomy): domain Bacteria; phylum Bacteroidota; class Bacteroidia; order Bacteroidales; family Muribaculaceae; genus Sodaliphilus. The sequence continues at coordinate 38,017 of JAFZUL010000169.1, read as the reverse complement.
CGGTATGCCAAGCATTCCCGGTGTTTACATCAACAACGGTAAGAAAGTTGTGATTAAGTGAGAGAATAACTGAGCTTGCTCAAGTTATTCCGAATGTGAACAACTTGGAGCGAAGCTCAACGTTGTTATCAAATAAGATAATAAACTGATAATAAAACAAGGTTTTAGATTCTACTAGAAGAGAGCGCATCATATTTTCCTGATGCGCCCTCTTCTCGTTTTCCTCAATATGCTCGCTCGCTAGAACAAATGCGCGGCTTTCATTTCAAGGTAACGGTTGATGACGTTTACAGTGAGTCGCTCGGGGGCGGTGTGGAGCGCATAGATGCCATTTTGCTTGAGTGTGGCGACTATCGCCTGTTTCTCATAGACAAAATTCTGTGCCACAGCATGGCAGTAATAATCTTGCATATCTCGTGCCGGTGATTTGCCATACTCGTCGAGTTCGGTGTCTTCAAAGAACACCACCAGCACCACATGATTGTTGCTTAGCTGTTTGAGATAAGGCAACTGCCGTTGCAAGGCATTGGTGCCAAGGAAGTTGGTGTAGACGACCAATAGACTGCGTTTTGTAATGAATCTCTTGACATTAATGCATAGCGAAGAGAAATCACTCTCGCCAAATGTGGTCTCCTGATGATAGAGATTTTCCAGAATCTCCTGCATGTGACCCTTGTTGCGCTCGGGGCGGAGATAACTGTCGAACTGCCGCTCAAAGGTGATAAGTCCAGCCTTATCTTCTTTGTGCATAGCGATATAACTCAATACGAGCGAAGCATTGATAGCATAGTCGAGTAGCGTCATGCCGGCAAAGGTTTGCTGCATCACTCGGCCCTTGTCAATGACATTGACCACTTGCTGCGACTTCTCGTCGGTATATACATTGACCATGAGTTTGTTGCGGCGCGCTGTGGCTTTCCAGTTGATTGTGCGGAAGTCGTCACCACTCACATAGTCCTTGATGTGCTCATACTCAGTGTTGTTTCCAATGCGACGTATTTTCTTGATTCCAAGCTCTGTGAGGTTATCACTGATGGCCATAAGCTCATACTGGTTGAGCATCAGATAACTCGGATATACCTTTATGTCTTGCTCGTCGCCACAAGTAAACCGCCGTTGCATCAATCCTATAAGCGTTGAGGCAAAGACCCTTATCTTGCCAAAGGAATAAACTCCTCTCTTCACGGGCTGCAACTTATATACAATAGTCTTGCCCTGCTTTGAATGGAGCGAGGTGAGATATGTATTGTCCCGCCGCTGGAATACCACGGGCGATTCGTCAATGATTTTGAGATTGACCTTGAAAGGGAATATGTTATCTACCACGATTTTCACCTCATTGTCTTCGCCGTTAGAGAACCGCTCGGCACACAAGCGGCTGGCATCAATCCCCTTCTTATAGTAAAGCATGCACCACTCGATAATCAGTGCCGCCACTAGGATTGCCAAAGTTACCAAACCGGCAACGTAGCATAAGTTCCATCGGAATCCAGCCACAAAAAGCAGGATTACAATGGTCAAAAGCACATAAAAACGACGAGTGATAAACATGATTAATAGTTCACAGTTTTTAGTTCACAGTTCATAGTCTTTTCCCTTATCTCTAATCGCGCAAAGCGCACCATCTACTTCGGTACTTCAATCTTGTCGAGCAGCAGTTGTGTGAGTTTATTGACATTGAAGCCCTGCATCTCGGCATCGGCAGTAAGGATGAGACGATGGTCGAGAACTGCCGGAACGATGGTCTTGATATCGTCGGGAGTGACAAAATCTCGGCCTTGCAGCAATGCATAAGCCTTAGAGCATTGCAGGATGCATATTGCGGCACGCGGCGAAGCGCCAAGTTGTATAGCTTGGCTCAAACGAGTTTGCTGTGTGATTTGAGCGATGTATAGCAACAGAGAGTTGTCAACTACCACGTTCTTTAGCATCTCACGCATTTGAAGCACATTCTCCACAGTGAGAAGTGGTGTGATGTTATCAAGTTTCACCAAATTAGCATTCTCGTGATAACGCTTAAGAATCTCTATCTCCTCATTATAGGCAGGATAGCCCATGTTTACCTTCATCATGAAGCGGTCGAGCTGGGCTTCAGGCAATCGGTAAGTGCCCTCCTGCTCAACGGGATTTTGCGTGGCAAGCACTGTATATAGCGGCGACATAGCGCGAGTGACGCCATCCACTGTGCATTGCCGCTCCTCCATCACCTCAAAGAGCGCCGACTGCGTCTTGGCTGGCGCGCGGTTAATCTCGTCAACGAGAATTATTTGAGAGAATACCGGTCCTGGATGAAATTCAAACTCCTGAGTCTTCACATTAAAGACATTTGTACCCAGCACATCGCTCGGCATTAGGTCGGGGGTGAACTGGATTCTCTTGAAATCGGCGTTCACCAGTTTTGCCACAAGTTTGGCGAGCAGTGTCTTAGCCACCCCTGGCACGCCCTCCACCAGCACATGCCCGTTAGCGATTATTGCCGTGAGAATAAGGTCTATCGCCCTCTCCTGTCCCACTATCACGCCAGCTATTGCTTCACGTATCTGACTTACTTTTGCTTGAAAGTCGGTCAGGTCAATTCTGTTATAAGTATCCATAAATTATATTGTTTTTTACATATTGTTTAATATCTTGTTCATCACATCAATCAATTGCTTCGTTTCCTTGTCTCTAACATTGATGCGTTCTGCATTATCAATAGTTTTTATTCTTGTGAGCAAGGTGTTAAGTTTCTCGGCATCAAGTTCGGCCAAACCAGCGAGAGTTTTCATGCTCTCCTCGTCAAGGTCGTCTTCTTCAAGATATATCAGCTTCTTCCTCTGCAATTCAAAAGCCAGCTGCCTATACTTGTCGCCAATTAAGCTTGCGTTGTCGTGATTGCGATAATACATCAGTCCTATGTGCTTTATCATCTCAATAGTCTGATTCTTAGGCTCCTCAACAAGCGGGATGACACGCTGCTTGCGACGAGCCGTGAAGAGCAGCGAAATCACTATGCCCAACAATGCGAGATATACCGCCCACCTTAGCGACTTATGGTCGATGAACACACGCAACGGTGACTCGGATTTGACGTTCTCTTCTTCAATGTACTTCTCGTCGAGCGTCTCATCATATCGCACGATGGGCTTATCGCCAGCTTGTGAGAGAATGCGCATCAACAACTGCGCTCCACCATCCTCAAGCACATAGTAGTTGGTAAACAGCAGCGGATAAGAGACAAGCACCAACTTGCCTCCCTCATAGTTGCAAGAGGCAGCCATCCATTCATGATTATAATAACCTGTCAACAACAGTTCCTTCCATTTGATATCAGCATCATTCTCAATAACATAACTCTCTCCAAAATCTTCGTATTCAAATTCCTCATCTTCAGAATTAGCAGATAGAATTATACTATATCTTATGTCAAAAGCCCTGAATTTAAACATAGAACCATCATAACAAGAGTCTTTTTTCCATTTAAAGTGAATGGAATCGGGTTCTATATAATTACCATTATCGTAATCTTTTCCCACACTTGTCATGACATTAAAGTTCTTATACATGTTATTGCCCAAATCATCGGTAAAGATAATCACAGTCACACCTTCGCCCAGCATCTCGATTAGCATATCGACTTCGTCGTAACGATAATCGTGTTTATAATCATCGAAGGCGTAGTTCACAAGCAATATGGCAGTATCGGGATGATATTCATCGTAAGCTTCCTTGAGAGAACCAGGCTTCACCTGATAGCCCTTCTTCACGCTGGCGGCAAGCAGACTGTCAACCAACTTGGCGCCAAAAGGATGTTCATCGCTGTGGCTATAGGTGCGATCTTCCCAGTGATAGCGATTAGGGGTCTTCACCTCCACAAGCACCATAAGGGCAAAGAGCACAACCATGACGACTATGAACCACTTGCTAATCTTCATCCTCGCCTCCTTCCTGTTGCGATGCAGGTTCAGGATTGATGTCGGCAACGCGACTGTCAATCTCCTGTTTCTGCTCTCTTATCTCCTCATAGTTGGCCTCGGTAACATCACAGCCACTATACCTCAAGAACACATAACGACGAGTGAATTGTTCAAACACCTCATCCCTGAACTCCTCGGTGTATTGTTTCGGAGTCTTGTAGATGCGCCAGTCAATCAGTTCTTTGTCGCTAAGCAGCCTCAGGCATTGCAGATAGGTGAGCCGCACTGCCTCCTTGTAGTTGCCTGCCTTAAGAGCGCCGTCGATATCGTTCTCAAAGTCAATTCCATAGATAGAGTCCTCAACCACCTCATAATCTTCCTCTTCTTTCTTCTTGCGCTTGAAGAAGAACATCTTCTTCTTATACATCAAATACAGAAGTGCCAGAATCACTATAACCAGCGCAGCTATCAGCAAATAGCCAAAGAGAGTCAAACCTCCCGAACTCGATGTCAGGCTATCACTCAAATCATAGGCACTGTCAAAGAAATCTTGGAACCATTCAGAGATGGAATCCATCACCTTGTCAAGAAGAGATTGGTTCTCGGACCGGAGCTCGCTGTTATAATCATAGTTGCCATTGGTGACAAAACGATTCAGCACGGTAGTGTCGCAAGATAATGTATCGGTTATGAAGGCTCCCATGATCTACTAAAGGTTTTCAAAATTATCTATATCACTTCCTATGGCCAAGTCATCGTGCTGGCGCGCATTGCGGCCATAATGAAAGACCATTGCCGTCACAACCAGAGCCATCGACAGATAGCTGAAGAAGGTCTCTATCACAATAAATACATATATGATGATATTTAATATCATTTCGTATGTAATGTCAAGCTCACCGCTGGGCAACAACGAGTCCTTAGCAAATGTGAACACCGTCATTGGCATTGATGTGGCGCCAAGAATGATGAATACTACCAGCAACAGCGCGAACATTAGTCCTAACAACCGCCCCCACGACTCCTTGGCATGGTTGAAAGAGCGCTTAAAGGCTAACCCTAGCGGCACACCCTCAAGGGTATAATAAATGGGAATCATCATCATCACGAAGAATAACACAAAATAGGCCACAAGCGCCACAAGCGATACCAAAGGTATAAACATCAAAACTGCAAAAACCAGCGAGCACAACACCATAAGCAGTAAAATGGGCATCATTGCCGCAATCACACGTTTGAAATTACGCCACAGCACGCCCCTCACATCGCGGAAAGTGAGCATTGACAAGTCGCCATCAACACTACCCTGATAGTACTGAACGAGGGTCAGAATCAAGGTATAGGTGACACTTAACCCAATGAAGAAAAACAACGCGGTCAATAGAAAGCCTAAATCAGTGGAATTGTAATAGTCGCTTTTCAACGACATCACAAGCGAGAAAATCCCCACACTGTGCAACAGCGCAATGGGCAATAGCAGATATACCGACAAACGCAACGCCGTGCGCCAGTTTTGACGCAGGAAGTCGATGGCGATGTTGATTGTCTCGCCAACAGTGCGACTCTCATATAGCGATATCTTGGTATGTATATCTCTATTTCCTGCCATGATGAGTGAGATAATAAGGGTATATCACATAATAGAAGATGACAAATGCCGCCGATAGGCCTATAATAGAGAGTTTCATGCTTAACGACCATTCCACGTGACGGGTGAAGAAGCCCTCGATAAATGCCGCAAGCACAAATACCGGCACGGTGCCAAGCACAATCTTCAATCCGCGCTTTGCACTGAGTTTCAAAGCGGTGATCCTACTATAACTGCCTGGGAACAGCCAGCCGTTGCCAAAGGCGATGCCCGCTCCGCCGGCTATGACGATGGCGCTAAGTTCTAGCGTGCCATGCAGCATGATTGCCGTCCACGACTCGCCAAGCACTCCTTGTGCAAAGAGAAAGGCTATAAACGTTCCCACCATCACGCCATTGGCAAACAAGAAATACCCCACTGCGATGCTGGTAAAGATGCCAAACGTGAATGCCATGAACGACACCCGCACATTATTGAACATTATTTCAAGAAAAGAAATGGCCTCTAGGTCGTTACCATACACATCCATGGGCTTTTCATTCTCAATGTTTTCTAGAGTCATACTCACATAGTTATCGCCCAATATCAACCTCGGGAAGGTCTCGTCGTGAATGGTTGAAAAAATACCTATAGCTATCGAGACAAGAAAGATAATCAACGAGATAAGAAGGCTACGACGCTCCTTCCAGATGATTTCGGGCACCTCACGCGTCCAGAAGGTGATGATGCGGCGCCAATTCTCGTGCTTCTCTTTATAAACGTCGTTGTGGAGTTTTAGCGTCAGGTCGTTTAAATAACTGGTTATCTCGGCATTAGGGTAATGTGACTGGGCAAATGCAAGATCTGAGGTCAAATCTATATACATATCAGCCTTCTCGGTGGGAGTTTGCTTTTTATTAAGGCTAAGCAAGTATTCATATTCTCTCCACTTACTTATGTTTTGCTTTATGAAAACTGATTCTCGCATAAAAAAGGCCTATGTTTTTTGTGCAAAAGTAATAAAATTACTATATTTGCAAAAATATTTATACCCTTTTTCGTATGGCCAACGTAAAAATCACCACGGGACAATACGTTACAATTGAGCAAAAGGTGGCTAGTGTAAGCGACCGTGTTTATGCTCAAATGCTTGATTGTCTGTTTATGTGGGTATATTTATTAATTGTGACTCTTATTATGTCCTTCGTCATGTCGTTTGGCTATAGCAGAAATGCATTTACATTGTATATCGTTCTACTCATTCTCATTGCTTTTTATCATCCTTTTTTTGAATATTTCTTCAATGGTGCCAGCCCCGGCAAGAAAATTTTAAAGTTAAAGGTAGTTCACAAGGATGGTTCCTCGCCCACCCTCGGCAGTTATCTGATGCGATGGATCATGTTTTTGGTCGAGTGCATGATGTTGCCTGGAATTGGCTTGATATGCATCCTTTTCAACAAAAACTGCCAACGCCTGGGCGACATGATGGCTGGGACGGTAGTGATAAAAACCAATTCCCACAACATTTATAGCATTGATTTAGAGCATTTTGGCTTTGTCAACAACAATTATGTGCCGTGCTATCAGGAATCGGCAAAGCTGTCGTTGCGGCAAGTCGATGTGATAAGAAACACCCTGATGCTCAACAACAGCAACCGCGCCTATTACATTAATGAGCTGAGCAAGAAGGTGATGTCGTTCCTTAACATACCTCCTTTGATAAATAACAACAACGAGATGCTCCTGCGTACTGTGCTTAATGATTACAGCTATTACTCCTCAAGAATCGAGATTTAGGTTACCTCTGTTCAATGCACAACCTAATTGCTTGTCAACTGATAACAGACAACTCAAAACTGATAACTAATAACTGACAACTGAATACTAACAACTTAAAACTTACATCTATATGTCTATCTTGGTAGTTTTCAAACTTATTGGCTCACTGGCTTTGCTCATGTTTGGTATGAAGTCGATGAGCGAAAGTTTACAGAAAATGGCGGGTCCGCAGCTGCGCCGAGTGCTGGGCGCTATGACCACCAACCGTTTCACGGGAATGCTCACTGGTGTCGCCGTGACAGCAGCAGTACAGAGTTCTACCGCTACCACGCTGATGACCGTATCGTTTGTCAACGCTGGTCTGCTGACGCTAATCCAGGCCATCTCGGTGATTATGGGTGCCAACATCGGTACCACCGTCACCGCGTGGATTATGAGCTTGGGATTCTCGTTTAACATCACCGACTTTGTATATCCCGCATTCTTCTTGGGAATCATCTTGATTTACATGAAGAAGCGCCGCGTGATTGGTGACTTCCTCTTTGGTGTGGCGTTCCTCTTTTTGGGACTTGGCACACTCAAGGAAACGGGCACCAACTTTGCCACCGATCCTGCGATGCGCGAGGGCATCATGGCGTTCTTCTCGCAGTTTGGCGACTCGATGTGGAGCTATCTGCTCTTCCTCGTGATTGGTAGCATCCTCACCCTGTGCGTGCAGTCATCGGCAGCCATGATGGCAATCACCATGATTCTGTGCTCTACGGGTGTAATGAGCATCCAGCAGGGTATCATGCTCGTGCTTGGTGAGAACATTGGAACCACTATCACCGCCAACATCGCCGCTATGGGCGCCAACGTTCAGGCACGGCGTGCCGCACTGGCCCACTTCACCTACAACATTATAGGTGTGATTTGGTCACTATGTCTGCTCAAGCCGTTTGTCGGGCTAGTGTGCAATATGGCTGGTTTTGACCAGAGTATGACAGCTGCCGACCCAGGCTATGAAGCCAATTTAGCTAAAATCTCGGTAGTCCTCGCTGGCTTCCACTCGGCATTCAATATCACCAACACCGCCATCCTCATTTGGTTCATACCGCAAATCGAGAAACTGGTGTGCGCTATCATTAAGCCCCGCCGAGAGGATGAGGAAGATGACTTCAAGCTGCATTTCATCACTTCGGGTATCATGAAGACCCCCGAGCTCTCGGTGCTTGAGGCGCAGAAGGAGATCAAGTCGTTTGGTGAGCGCATTCAAAGCATGTTTGGCATGGTTAGGACCTTGCTCGACGAGGAAGACAAGGACAAGTTTGTGAAGCTCTATTCCCGTATCGAGAAATATGAGGAAATCAGTGACCAGATGGAGGTGGATATCGCCAACTATCTGCACGACGTGAGCGATGCCCACTTGAGTGATGACACCAAGGCCAAGATGCGCGCCATGTTGCGTGAGATTTCTGAGATAGAAAGTATTGGCGACAGCTGCTACAAGATTGCACGCATCATCAACCGCTACCGCAACGGCAAAGAGCAGTTCTCGGGCTATCAAATCAAGCACATGAAATCGATGATGGAGCTTGTTGAAAACAGCCTCACCGAGATGAACAAGATTCTGGTGAGCTACAAGGAGCAGAACGATATCAACCGAGCCTATAACATCGAGAACGAGATTGATAACTATCGCGACATGATTAAGGCCGAGAACTTCAACGACGTGAACGAGCAGAAGTACAGCTACGCCATAGGCACTATGTACAGCGACTTCTTTGACGAGTGCGAGACGGTAGGCGACTATGTCCTCAACGTAGTAGAAGCTCGCATGGGTGTCAAGAAGAAAGACTGAAATACATCGTATTCTTCACGAGAATCATCAGTAAGGTGAGTGCACTTACTATCTCACAATATATAAATAAGATTAATAACCAACCCATCGGCAGAATCAAGTATACGCTCGCTTAATTCCGCCAACAGGTAACTAAGAATCACGACAATATGAAAAGAACAACATTAGCAATCATCATGGTTTTTTCTGTGTTCGCAATGATGGCACAGAATGAAACAATCAGAGTGAAATATCAAGGTTCGGCGCCAAAGATCGGTGACTTCGCCAAGGCTTACCTTTCCTCTATTCCATCGTCCAATGAAGTGGACGATTGCGACCAGGAAGCGCTATATATGTATGATGCAATGAAGCTAGCCATGTCTCGTAAGAGCAAAGGCCTCCCCCTGAATGAGAAAGAGACGCTGACCATCGACACACAGAACGGCTACATATTGTATGAGTTCCGTCATAACGATGAAGAAGTGACCAGAATTGAAATGTGCTACTGGAACATGAAAGACGGAAAACACAAATTGTTTGCCTGTGTAAGGCAGTGGTTCGACAACGGCATTTTTCGTTGCGGACAATATGATAACCGCAGATTCTACCGCTATAACAATGCAACAAAGACCATGCGCCATTGCTATCCCGAAGATATAGGAATTGACAAAGCACCAATGATGGACAATGATAATTATATTTCTTTTAGTCTGCCTCAAATTGGCAAGGATATCATTGCAAAATGGTGGGATGACAATAGAAAGCTCAAAGAGAAAAAACTCAAGTGGAATGGTCACGGTTTTAATTTTTGAGATCAATACTTAAGCACCAAAAGAGTTCCTTTTTAGATAAAAAATCGGCTCATATTGAGAGATTATTGCACATTACAATAATCATAAACCTCTAATTTTTTAGCGTATGAAAAAGATTTTTTTAGCCACACTAATGCTGGTCATGACCATGTCTGTATTTGCACAGACACAAGCACGTGCTTATATTTTGGACGAAAGCGGTTCACCCACCAATGTCCGAAATGCTCCAAATGGTAAAGTAGTGAAAACTCTACCAGGTATTGATGGCGGATATGTTGTGCAACTGCTTGAATGTAAAAACAATTGGTGGAAAATTGACCCACTAATTGACATCTATGGTAGCGATGATGAAGACCACATAAGTCTTAAAGGCTCGAAAACCGGCTACTGGGTTCATAATTCGGTGTTGGCGTTTGGCATAGCAGGGGAACAAAAGAATGTTATTCGCGAAAAACCATCTGCAAAAGCCAAACCGCTTAAATTAACCTCCTCCTATTTATTTGAAGTCGCATTGCGTCCACTGGAGATTAAGGGAGGTTGGATTAAGGTGATCACTACCGATAAAAAGTATACAGGTTGGATGCCTATCAGTAAGATTTGTGACAATCCTCTTACCACTTGTCCATAAACATTCAATTTCCACTCTTTGAAATCAATTCAAAAAGTATAAAGCTCACCTTCGGGTGAGCTTTTTTTGGATAAAAGAGGCTGCGCTTTATATTTTAGGCAGAATCATTGATTCAACAACTGCCTATGTGTTTTTGTGTTATTTACATAATGCTCATGATACCAACTTTTGAATAATTCGCCATCAGCTGGCAAATAACTCCAATGGTCTAATCTGCTCCACAATATCGCCTTAATGCCTATTGGTGTGCCATCTTCTTCAAAAGGTAATAAATTGGGCAAATCATACTTTTTTGTGTAATATTCTATACATTTTTTGGGAGTAGGGTTATCTTCCAAAACCATTCGCACCCAGGCTTCTTCATACCCCCACATCAAAGAGTCAGTTTCTTCTGGTGGCTCTTCTTCGCCATTGTAGTAACGACAGTCTAATATCAGTTCTTCTCGTGTCATAATTTTGCAAAGATACAATTATTTGTCTTTTGCTACAAATAAATAATGAGACTTCATTGGGGTGCGCCTCGATATTATAGAAAGATTATAGGAAAAATTACTAGTAATAATGAAAATTGTTGTATCTTTGTTGTATGGAAATTGTCAATCTTCTTGTATTTAGCAATAGGAAACAACTACGCCAATGGTTTGAAAGCAACCACAACATTGAGAAACAATGTTGGGTGCTTTGCAGTCGTTCGAAGAATGTACCTGAAGGGGTACTCTCTTACATTGAAGTAGTTGAAGAAGCGTTGTGTTTCGGTTGGATTGATTCAACTCAAAAACGTGTTTCAGAAGGTCGTTGCGCACAAAGATTGTCGCCACGAAGGAAGAATAGCCATTGGACTGAGTTAAACAAACAACGATGTGCCGATCTTGAAAAACGGGGACTTATGACAGATGCAGGGCGTAACGCTCTCCCAAAATAATAATCGGCATATTAATGCATTATCACTATGGAATTTAGACCAATGCGCCGTCATCAGCAGGAACTGGCCGCAGAAGAATGTGTTGCAATCCTTCAGTCTGCCACATCTGGAGTATTAGGACTTATAGGTGATGGAGGTTATCCCTATACAGTTCCTATAAGTCATTGTTATGCTAATGGCAAACTCTACTTTCATTCCGCTGTTAGCGGTCATAAAGTAGATACTATCAAGAACGAGAGCAAATGCTCGTTCTGTGTGATTGATAAGGATGATGTGCAACCAGCAAAGTACACGACTTATTTCCGCAGTGTCATCGCCTTTGGGAAAATCTCCATTCTTGAGAATGACGATGAGCGGATTGAAGCACTGCGCATGATTGGCTGTCGCTTTAATCCAAACGACCAAGAAGGCTTGCAGAAAGAAATTGACAAAAGCTTTGGCCATGTTTTGATTATGGTAATGGAAATTGAACATCTTTCAGGCAAAGAAGCCATTGAAATTGTAAGAGAAAAAGAGAATAAATAATTAAAGTTCTGATGCTTTTGACATGAAAAACTGCGACAATGCGTCGCAGTTTTTTTGTTTTTTCTTGGCATTCACTCCTAGAACTGGAAATAGATAAATGGCTGTACTTCGCTTGTTTTTACTTGCACGATGATTGTGATAAGCAGAACTAGCACAATGATGTAGAGGAATGCTGGCATTTTCACGAAGGCGTTTCGGCATCGCTGTGATAGTTTGTCGGGCACGAAGTGCAGCAGGTAGCCTAAGGCTATCAGCACGAACACATGCCAGTAGTTGGCAATCACCTCGGGCAGCAGTTCGGGATGGAAACTGGTGAAAATCTGCGAGAGCATGATGCCGAGGTTTCCCCATTCTCCATTGTGGAAAAGTCCGTTCCAAGTGATGTCGGCATTACGGAACAACAGCCATGAAAAGATGATAAAATGGAAGGTAAGAATCACCATGAGCACATTCCAGAACTTGGACTGCACAAATTTTGCGCCGCGTGTTATCAACATCCATATCTTGTGAAGCACTAGAACAATACCGTGAAGCGCTCCCCAGAACACGAAATTGAGCGAAGCGCCATGCCACAATCCGCCCAACAGCATGGTGATGAAAATGTTGAGATATTGCCGTATCTTTCCCTTGCGGTTGCCGCCGAGCGAGATATACACATAGTCGCGCAGCCAGGTGCTGAGCGAGATGTGCCATCGCCGCCAGAAATCGGTCACCGACACCGCCTTGTAGGGGTTGTTGAAGTTGATGTTGAAATGGAATCCCATGAGCAGCGCCAAGCCTATCGCCATGTCGCTATAGCCCGAGAAGTCGCAATAAATCTGCATGCCATAGCCGTAGGCGCCCAGCAGATTCTCGATGCCGCTGAACTGGATGGGGTTCTCAAACACGCGCTGCACAAAGTTCACGGCGATGTAGTCGCTGATAATAGCCTTCTTGAAGAGTCCTATGAGGATAAACCAGAATCCTGTGCCCAGTTCACTACGGGTGACAACGACGGGCTTATACATCTGCGGGATGAAGTCGCTCGCCCTGACGATGGGGCCTGCCACCAACTGCGGGAAGAACGAGACATAGAAGGCATAGTCGAGCAGGTTATCGACAGGCTCTATCTTGCGGCGATATATGTCGATGATATAGCTCAACGACTGGAAAGTGAAGAACGAGATGCCCACCGGCAGGAAAATGTCCAAGGTGTCCCATTTCACGCCATTGAAGTTCGCCCACAGCTCGCCAAAGAAGTTGGAGTATTTGAAATACCCAAGCATTCCCAGGTCAATTATCAGGCTGAGCATCACAAGCAGCTTGCGCACCCACCGCCGTCGAGTGTTGTGGAGCAGGTCACCGATGATATAGTCGGAACAAGTAACTATTGCCAGCAGAAAGAAGTAGATGCCGCTGCTCTTGTAGTAGAAATAGTAGCTGAACGCCACCACAAAGAGGGTGCGAGGCAACGACTTCTTGCGCAGCAGGGCATAAATGACGATGAAAATGGCAAACATGCACATAAACATACCACTTGAGAAGATGAGGGGCGCCTCGCTATCGTAGGCAAGCTCACTAAACAGCTTGCCCAGATCAAGAGTGCCAAACTGCACCTTCAAGTAAGTCAATATGTTCTGCCAAATATCCTGCATATCTATGTTAGTTTAGTGGAAGGTGAAAGGTGGAAAGTGGAAGGTGGCCATTCCTCGTTCCTCCATTCACAATTCACGGCGCTAAGCGCCCAATTATCTATTTTCATATCCCAGCATCAACGCGTCGTAGAGGTACCGTGCTATGCGGTTGCCGCCACGGGAGTTGATGTGGGTGTAGTCGCTGTTGGCCTCGCCATGTTTCACCATCTCGACAATGCTGCCCTCACCGCCCATGGCCTCATACATGTCCCAGAACGCCACGCCGCTCTCGATAGCGGCACGTTTCTGTGCTTGAATTAGCCCCATCACGCCTTTCATGGTGCGCCAGCCTCCCGAGAAACGTTCCTCGCGGTCGCTGCATCCCACAATGAGCACGCTAGTGCCGGGCATATTAGCCTTGATGTTATTGACGGCTGCAATGAGGGAATTGCTATATGGGGTATATACGCTCCTGTTGGCTTCGGCCACGTTGAGACCATACATGAGAATCACCAGGTCATAATGCCTAGCATGGTTAAACGCCGTCATCACTTGTGGCGAAATCTTGATTAGGTGGTTGCCACGTGCCGAGCGCATAGCGAAGTTATCAACCACGACGCCCATCTCGCCATCCATCGACGCCCCCAGGAACACCATGCTCTCAGGATTGGTGACACTCCAGCGCACTGAACGTATATCGCCCGTGACTTTGGCATGGCCTATCATAGTGCCGGTGTTCAGAGAAAAATGGGTAGTGTCGGTGCCGTTGATCACGGCAGTGACATATCCCTCTCCTGTGTTGCCAAAGAAGTAGAACGAAGAACTGGTACACGACAGCGAGTGAGGATAATTGGCTCCCTTGCCCACCATATTGACCCACGCCCCCTGACTGGCTGTGAAGTAGTTGCCACTGAGGTTGTTGTAGGTGTTGGAATATCCGTTCTTGTCAACCGCTTTGTGCTGAGTCCAACCATTGAAGGTCTGCTTCACCGTGTTGCGGACGTTAGCAGTTATCGAGGTCATAGGCAGATAGCCTACACCACAGCCGCCAAAGCGCTGCTGCAGCAGTTCGCGTAGCATGGAGGTAAGGATGTCGCCCTCAATGAATGAGTCACCAATCACAGCGATGCGCACTGGCCTGTTGCCTGCCTGGTCAAGGGCATTATAAAACGCCGCCATGCCGCCGCTGCCGCCGTTGCTCATGTCAATAATGCTGGTCACGCCCTCGCGTGTGACGGTCTTCTGGGCGCGAGCGTTGATTGTGGAGTCTTCTACTGTCACTACGTTACCCTCGTTGTCGTGGGTGAGATGCGAACCCTCAATGACTGGCGCCTCACTCTTCTGGTTCTCTACCATTTCAGCAAGATGTGAGTCGGCAGCCACCAACTGCGCAACTAGCGAGTCGTTGGCTGCGAGTTGCAACAGTGCAGAGTCACTTCTCAAGTCAGAGAGCATATCGACCTTGCGCATCTTCCAGTCGCCAACGCAAACGCCTGGCAACCAGAACATGCACAACAGTGCCACCATCGAGGCAAGCACTATCCACACTACTC
The DNA here is from genome assembly GCA_017618355.1 of Muribaculaceae bacterium. GTDB lineage: Bacteria > Bacteroidota > Bacteroidia > Bacteroidales > Muribaculaceae > Sodaliphilus. The sequence continues at coordinate 22,903 of JAFZUL010000169.1, read as the reverse complement.
CGCTCAGATAGTTTTTCTCCATCTCACTCTAAAAAAACGTGCAAAGGTAGGAAATAGTTTTTAATTTTCAGTTATCAGTTATCAGTTTTTTCCACCCTTTTTGCGCAATCGTAATAATTTTAACAATGAACTATCTTGATAGTTCAAGAAAGGTTATTCACCTAACAATTTGACCCTACATTCAGCTAATATATGCACTCGGCGCAAAAAGCTGGAGATGTGGTCAATACCCGATTTTGGGTATTTTTTTTCTTAAAAAAGTTAAGTCCTAGTGCAACTTTTTTATTCATCTATTGCGTCTAATAGCAAAACAAGAAGTATAACAAAGTAAAATTCAAGTAATGAAAAAAAATCGTTTTTTATCAGGTTGCACAGTCCTATTACTCGCTATTTGTTTCGCATCATGCGTACATGTTCACTTGCCTGGTCATGGCAATGTGGAGAAAGAGAATCTTAAAGAAGCAGTTGTAAACCATATCACTTCAACGCTCACCAATGGTGAAACGGTTGAGTTTGTTGGCAGTTACAACAACGACTACTATAAAGACAATGGCGAAGTCCGTTTCTCTTCCAACGTAATCTATTATGTGATAACTCCGGACGGCTCAAAAGAAAAACACACCGCCCATGTAGTTTGCAACGAAGATAGGGATAAAATATTCGAGTGGAAAGATATCTAAAAGCCTTTCTTTTAGACTTCGGAATAAGCTCCATAATTTTGCGGTGAGAAAATCGCAGAATTATGGAGCTTCCGTAATTCTAACTAATATAATCGCAATTTTATTCTACACCTTTCTTTAGCTTTATCAAGTCGCCCTTGTTTAACACGGCATCGGGGGGTAGATTGTTGATTTTAGCGAGGTCTTTCAAGCGGATGCCGAACATCTGTGATACTTGCCACAGTGTCATGCCGTCGTCGGTGACTCGATACTGCTCATGCACGCCTTGTGCCTCGCTGTGCTTGCGGTTTACATAGATGATATCGCCCACCTCAGGTTGCTTGCTACCCTTGGGTAAGTCATTGTAGTCAAGCAACTTGTCGAGTTTCATATTATACTCGTCGGCAATGTCCTGATAAGTGTCGCCAAGTACTGCCATGATGTAGTTGAGGTCGTGGCGGCGCTTGGTGGGATGGCGTAGCAGAGGACGGTCGCGCTTGGGGCGAGTGGGTTTCTCTTCCTCTCGACTGGGAGTCTCGCCCACAAACTTGTCAAGACCATAGGTCTCTATCATGTTGATGAGTTTCTCGGCGTAGAGCGGGTCAGTGGCATAGCCGCAACGCTTCAAGCCATGCGCCCAACCACGGTAGTCGGTAATATCAAGGGAAAACAACGACTCATAGCGCTTGGCTTTCAGGAACTTGGAATGGTCGGTGTAAGAGTCGTGAGCCGAGCGGTACTTGCGGTAGCATGTCTTGCCCGAGAACACGCTGTCGCCACGCCATGAGCGATGGCATTTGATACCAAAGTGGTTGTTGCCCTCGCGGGCAAGTTTGCTGGTGCCAGCACCACTTTCCAGGAGTCCTTGAGCCAAAGTGATGCTCGCAGGAATGCCATGCTCACGCTGCTCTATAAGGGCGGCATTTTTGTAGGTGTCGATGTAGCGATACACCTCATCTCGAGTCACAGAATGCCCATTTTGGCAAAAAAAGAGGAAAAAAATGAGGCAAAAACCTATTTTTTTGTTGATATTTAAAAAATTATCAATAAATTTGCGATTCCTAATATAAATCTGAAACATCATGACCGAAAAAAATTTTGTCACAAAGATACAAATTTACTCTTACACGGAACTAAGTGAGGAGGATAAAAATTTAGTTAATCTTGCTAAAGAGGCGACAAAGTCCAGCTATGCCCCCTACAGCAAATTCCATGTGGGATCAGCACTGTTGCTAAATAACGGCGTGACCATCAAGGGCGCAAACCAGGAAAACGCCGCTTTTGCCGGAATCTGTGGAGAACGCAGCGCCTGCTATCATGCAGGGGCATACTATCCAGGTGAACCCATTAAAAAGATTGCTATTGCATCGTTCTCTCATGGCGACTTTGTGGAGTTACCTACCGCTCCATGCGGTGTGTGCCGCCAGGCCCTGCTTGAGTTTGAGACCCAGGCCAATCAGCCCATCGAGGTTCTTCTCGTGGGAAAAGAGATAATCTACAAAGTAGAAAGCGTTAAAGCCCTTCTTCCACTGGCATTCACCGAGTTCTAAAGACATAACAAGCTCCCCCTCTAAGATTGAGGGGGTTGGGGGGAGTATGATACACCAAAGTAAATACCATTCTAATAGTTCCCTAAACCCTACTTTGCGATTTCTCCTGACAATTGTCTTCACAGTTGTCTTTTCTTGCTTGTTGCATGCGCAGCGACCTGCAATGCATATAATTGACGCTGTGAACGACAGCGTCATCGACGAGGGCAACACCCTCTATCTCCACGACAAGCTCAACTGGGTGATGAGCGACGCCTACAAGCAGATGTGCTCCAGCAAGACCGCCTCGCTATCGGTGGTGGGACAGCTAAATGACACCCTTATGAGCGGTATCATGATTGATGTGGACCAGATGAAATGCGTCTTTGAATGCCGCCTCAACCTCAACAGCGGCGAAATCGAGCCGTTTGATCTCGTGCGCGGACTCACCCCGAAAGAGTTGGCGCGCGCCGAGCGACAAATGACATTGTTAGAGAAAGTTAGCGACCTCGACGGCATCTATAATGTGGTGGAAGCAGGAAACCTCAACGCCGACGTGGTAGAAATCTCCCCCAATCTGACGAGGGTATATCTGCTTCAAGGTACCGACAAGTCTAAACTAATACCCTTTGGCAACGACTATAGCTTTGATTTCGACGCCACTGGCAATCTCCTTACACGACGCAAGTATCACAAGTCATTCATTCCCATAGATTTTAGTGGCAAAGACGGCAACATCCGCAAGTGTACCCACTCCCACCTCGACGACAATCCCTACATCACTCCCACCGACATCGCCACATTCCTGCTCTACGGCTATGACCTCTACGGTATGAAGACGTTCTCGGTATATAGCAAAGCCTTCAACTGCTACTTTACCTACAACGCCGACACCGCAACCATCATCCTCGTCGATGATGAAGAGTCGATGATGAAGAGTCGATGAAAGAGGAGTGAATCAGAATTCGAGGAACGATAATCGAGAATAATTCCTCTCTTATTCTGCCACGAAAATATTTTATGCTAATTTTTTGTAACTTTGCAGTTGTGCAATTTTTCAACAAAACTATTATGAAGAATAAAGAGAATATAATCCGCTGGTTGATATTAGTTTGTTGCGTACTTGTCACTATGCCGCTTGTTGCGCAGGAGCATAAGACACTGCGCGAGTGGGGATTCCCTACGGGCATCTTTGAGACAGGTAAGTTTAATGCCATAACCGATGTGCCTGGCGTGACGGTGGGACACGTTACCTGCATAGAGGGCGACAGCATACGCACTGGCGTGACAGCCATCGTGCCGCACCAGGGCAACATCTTCCGCAACAAGGTGCCGGCAGCGATTTATGTGGGGAACGGTTTTGGCAAACTCGCTGGTGTGACACAAGTACGCGAGTTGGGCAACATCGAGACTCCTGTCATCCTCACCAACACGCTGAGCGTGGCGGCTGGCATGGAAGGCGCCATCCGCTACACGCTGATGCAGCCTGGCTGCGAGCGCGAGAACTCGGTGAACGCCGTTGTGGGCGAGACTAACGACGGCCGCCTCAACAAGATACGGCAGATGTATATCACCCCCGAAATGGTGATAGATGCCATCAATAATGCTCACGGCGGACCAGTGGAGCAAGGCAATGTGGGTGCTGGCACTGGCACCATCTGCTTTGGATTCAAAGGGGGAATAGGCACTTCTTCACGTGTGCTGCCCGAGTCGCTGGGAGGATACACCATCGGCGTGCTGGTGCAGACCAATTATGGCGGCATTCTTGAGATTGACGGTGTGCAGGTGGGGCAGAAGCTGCAAAAGCATGACTTCATCGACCATGTACGCAAGACCGAAAACGTGGACGGCTCGTGCATGATGGTGGTGATTACCGACGCGCCACTCGACAGCCGCAATCTAGAGCGAGTGTCAAAACGAGCCATGATGGGCATGGCAAAGACCGGAGGCATTGCCAGCAACGGCAGTGGCGACTATGTGATAGCCCTCTCGGTAACCCCCGAGAACCTTATCAACGACAAGGCCAAGACCCTAACCACCACCGTGCTTGCCAACAGCCAGATGTCGCCCATCTTCGCCGCCACAATCGAAGCGACCGCCGAGGCGCTGTGGAACTCCCTTTTCATGGCCGAGAGCATGACTGGTCGCGATGGCTACCATGTAGATGCCCTTCCCGTGCAGCAAGTCCTCGAGATGCTTAGCCACTCGCATGGTCACTAGTTTGCCGCTTCGCTAGATCGCCGCACTTCGTGCTAGTTTGTTTTCATTATTTTTGATGAAAAGAAATAAATTGATAACTTTGCAGTAATAACTAAAACCTATATAAAATGAAAAAGACTATATCACTCGTTATTATGCTCTTGTGCTTCGGTTTTGCGGCTGATGCTATGTGGCTCTCGGCAAGATGGGAAGGCACGGTGCAAGTGGGGAAAGAACAGCAAACTCTAAAGTTTAACATCAATGAGGCACGCGATGGATCAATTGATGCCTATATCAGTGCCATCAACGGTAAAGGCACAAACATCCCCTGTGAGGCATCGCGGCTGCCAGGTTACTATCAGATAGAGATTAAGATTCCGTCGATGAACGCGTGCTTCACCGGCACGGTCATAGACTCGGACTGCATTGAGGGTACTTTCTTGCAAAACGGCAAAGAACAACCTTTGAAGCTCTTGTGCACAGACTATGACTCAGGCGAAGTGGTAATGCACATTAGACCACAAAAGCCGAAGCCGCTATTACTTATTGACACACTAGGTAACAAAAAAACTATTGAACAAGAATGGAAAGGCGATTTTGCTTTTCGTGAAGTGAAGTTTGGTCATGACGATGTGACTCTCGCCGGAACGCTTTATTATCCTTGTGGAAATTGTCCTGTCGCAATTCTTGTATCAGGCAGCGGCACACAAGACCGCAACGGAGAGATGTTTGGAACCAAGCCCTACGAATCAATCGCATCCTACCTGCTCAGCCGTGGCGTAGGGGTTCTCTGCTATGACGACCGCGGAGCGGGAGAGTCGAGTCCCTTGAAAGGCAACGAGACAACCTTCGACTTCGCCAAGGATGCGCAGTCAGCATTCGACTTCCTTATGAACTATGAGGGCATCAACCACTCACGCATTGGCTATTGCGCTCATAGCGAAGGCGGACAGATAGCGTTTATCAATGCCGCCAACGACCCCCGAGTGGCGTTTGTCATCTCGCTTGCAGGACCTGCGGTGAAAGGCCGCGACGTGATGGTTAAGCAGAACCTCTCGATGCTCGACATGGTGGGCATGCCCTACACCCAGGCGCAAGTAGAAGAAATTGAGGGCATTTTCGATGATATCGTCAATATTGCCGATACCACCGCGTTGCAAGAGTCGTTACGTAAGCGTTTCGCCGCCTCCACCCTACAACGCTATACTCCCGAGCTGATAGAGCAAAGCGTGGAGCTAATGACTTCGCCTTGGTATATGACCTTTGTTCGCTTCGACCCCAAGCCTTATCTCGAAAAAATCAACTGCCAAGTGCTTGCCCTTAATGGTGAGTGGGACTTCCAAGTTGACGCCGAACAGACCTTTAACGCCCTCAAGGCAAACGTCAAGAATGTGATGTGTGAGCTCTTGCCCGAGCACAACCACATGTTCCAACAGTGTGCCTCTAAACTCGAGAGCCTTAACTACGCCACCCAAGGTGAAATCTCTGGAACTACCCGAGCCCGAATCTTAGATTTCGTCAAAGGAGTATATACCAAGAAGCAATAGAATCAAACTCCCACGGAAAAAATAGAAACGACCCAGACATCCCGCCTGGGTCGTTCGCACATTACTGAGAATTACAAATATGAAGGGAGATTTTTAAAATATGATTTTAGATGAAGTAGTTGTTCCATTGGAGTATCGAGTTACCACGATGTTGACACCCTGATGTGGACGGCTGCTGCCTACGCCCATCATGTTGTAGTAGGTTACGTTCTCAACCTTAGCCTCTGCATTGATGGTGCCAATTCCAGTTGGGGTGCCGGGAGTGAAGTTAACAGTAACTTTAGCCTCGGCGATGAAGTAGTCTTTGCCGTTTCCGCCTTCGCTCACCGCCAATGTATTGTAATCATGACCAGCACCTGATTCACCAGGAATTGTTGTGGCATAGAGGCGCACGATGTATTTCACATCCTTGTTGCCTTCGTAGGCCCAATCAATAAAGATGTCGTTGATGCAAACATCGTCTTGACTTGGATATATTGTATAGAGGCACTCATAATCGCTTTTCCAGCCATCGCCACTCTGCATCTCCTCTCGGTTAAGCAGTCTCTCACCCTCAATGCGTGTAGGATTATTTTTGGCGTCAATCTCACGCCACACGCGGTAGTAGTACACAAAGTCTATACCATTATCATCAGATGTAGGCAATACAGGGTGGATTTTCAGATTCACCAAGTAACCCATTAGGTCACCACCATTGCCATAGAATGGATTAGTCTTCATTTGATTCTCGATGCTCACCTGCACTTGAGGATATCCAACGGACAGGATATTGCAGCCATAGGAGTTGGGCTTTGAGGCATCACCATTAAATGATGTGTTGATGACTGGCACATAGAGACTGCGCTGATTGTCGCTAGAACTGTTGATGTCGTGAGTGGTGATATCGCCACCCTCGGTGCCAATGTTCTGGGTGCCCACCAGTTCGTTGAGCTGTCCAGCGCTATTCAAGGCGTAAATGTAGTAGTTGCCACTATTCTGGAAATTCTCGGCCTTTCCAATCCTGTCATATTTGCCGTAATTGTTAGAGAATACTCGGCGAATCTCATAGTTGACCACATTGGCGGCAGGATTGTTGATAGCGTTGAAAGTGATGGTGTTGTCGGGGGTAGCCTTTGCCAAGTGAGTGGTGTCGGCAATCACTTCGTCAAGAGTGCGTCCCTCACCGCCAACACTGTTGGTAGTCTTGTAAATAGGCACGATGAACTTATCGCTGCAGGCTGTATAATTGGTATTCTTTTTCGACTTGAACGTGTAGATATATTTATCGCAATGATCATTATCTTTTGTTTTACATATGAAGCGGTCAATAAACTTCACTGTCGAGTTCTCGAAACTTGTGATAGTACCACTGGTTACAGGTTCCTCGTCATCGAAGAGGAATCCAAGATCCTGAGTGTCATTGTCATAATTAACAGTGTAGCTATACTGTTTCATTCCTTCTTCATTCTCTATTAGAGTGAAAGTTACGGTAGCGATTATTTTTTCGGTGCCGCTATCACCAGGTTTGCGACAAACCCTATAGGCCACAGGACTAATGCCATTATAGCTTGAAAGCGAAGAAGGAGTAACCGAAATTATATTCTTATAGATGTTCATTTGATTGCCAGCGTTCTCCACATGGTAGCGACTGCGGTACTCTACATCGGTAAAGAACTCATATCCCTTACTTGGGATGATTACAGTGCGCACGGGGCTCTCAGCGCTGATGGTGATATAAGGACTTCCGTCACTGTTGCGAAGCACAGTTGTGCCGTCAACTTCATAGTTGATAGGGTGAGCTGTAATGACATAGCGGATAGTCTGCTGCACTTTAGTCTGCTCCACTTGGTAACTGTGATTCTGAACACGCACCATACCGTTCTCGTCCTTCTCCACATCCTGTAACAGGGTGCGAGTGCCATCGTCGTTCAAGATATATACATAGAAATGCTGTGGCACGTGAACACCAAGATTCTCATAGGTAAAAGATGTGCTCCAGTCAAGGTTTACTTTATAGCAACCATAAGTTTCGGTTGAAGGAACAGCCACGGCATTGAGGTCGGCAGTGTACATGAGTACTTTGGGCATCACGGTAAGATCGCCTTCGGCGTTTTCATAGTTCTTGAAAATCTGGGCATCAGTGGAATAATCAGAGAGATTATTACGAGTGTCGCGATCTTTAGATTCATTATAACCATATTCCAGACGACGATCGGGGATAAAGATTGAGAGGTTGTCGAGTGCGTAAGACTCACCAGTTGTAGCAATCTCAAACCAGTGGTTATATCCTGTGCTTGGTCCAAAACCAGGCACGTTGGTGCAGTCGTGGTAGCAAGGATAAGGATGACCCTGCTTAATCTCGTCGATGAAGTCGTCGGAGTCGTGACCACCATCACCACGCACGGGACTAATTTGCTCAAACAGGCGGTAGAAAGGTGCCCAATAGCTTGCTCTGGGCTTACCCTTAGAGATGATAAAGAAACGGTTGGTAACACCCTCAAACGAGTACAGATAACCAGGATTTATTGGGTCGTGTACTCTTGTGAAGTGCGACATCAGCTTAACCGACGAGATAGCGTTGTTGAGCATGTAGTCGGTGCTGTCGGTTTTACCGTTGGCATACGTGCGATACCAACTGTCTTTCATGTTCACCATGAGCAAGGTCATTCCGTCTTGTTGGGGATTTGGAATTACCACATCGGGGTCAGCATTATCCCAAGTGACTTTCATTTTTCTGCTGGTAGCTTTGATACCCTCACGAGCGTAGGCGTTGTAGTCAATCTTGCGCCACTGCTCTGGCTCTCCATTGGACTTATAGAAGTCATAGGCATAATGGATGCCAGGGATTGTGTCGTTGGTGTAAATAAGCTTCACTAACGCCTTAATCTGCTCTGGTGAAGTTGCCTCGTCCATGATACTGGCTGTTTGCTCTACACCATTGGCATCAATGTAGGTGTAAGTGTAACCACTATAGTCAAATTGTGTGACCTTTTGTGTAGTTTCGTGATACACTGTTGCGCTTACTGGCAAAATCGCCGCCACGGCAATCAATGTCGTCAATAAGAATTTTGCAGTTTTTTTCATAGTTATATTCTCAATAAATATAATGAATAATTGTGTAATAATATGCGTCGAGCATTAATAAAAAATCACTATTTGAAAAGAGACTGCAAAATTATATCCGACAAATAAATAATGCAAGGATTTTATTGTTAAAGTTTGTATGAGATAAGAAAATTTTGTGAAAATTTGTAGTTAATTCAATATTTGTAGTGTTTTTGTAGTGGAATTTTGAAAGATATTTGAGTTATGGTTATAGAGTAAATTAGAAGTTGCGAGGCTAAAATTTTGTTTTTAGCCTCGCAACACTTCTAATAGTTTCTAGTAAATCTAATCAATCAGTTTTGCAGTCGCCTTTGCCGCAGCACTCGCCGTCGCCATGAGGATGGCCTTCACAACCGCCTTCTTTGTCGCAGTCGCCATCACCACAACCACCGCAGTCACCACCTCCGCAGCCGCCACAATGGCGTGGAGGATTCTTCTCCTCTTCGGTAGCCTCGCGCACGCTGATGACCTTGCCAGTGTATTTCACTGTTTCTCCAGCGAGCTGGTGGTTGAAATCTACGGTCACTGTGTCGTCGGCAATCTCCTTGACAATACCCTCGATGCGCATGCCGTCGGCAGTCATCAGAGGTACAAATGCTCCCTCATACACGCGCTCGCTGTCGAACTCGCCCTCAATGACGAAAATCTGTTTGTCGATTTTCTGCACCATATTTGGGTCCCGCTCTCCAAAAGCCTCAATGGGCGAGAGGATAAAGTCGAACTCGTCGCCAGCTTTCAGGCCCTGAAGATGGTTGGTAAACGCCTCGAGCATACCTGGTTCATGTCCAAAGACGAACCTGTCAGGTTTGCTCTCTTTAAACTCATAAATCAAGGTGTCGCCGTCTTTCTCAACAAGGAAAATTTTGTAAGCTATCTCGACGAACTTTCCATTAGTGATAAAATCCATTGTTATTGCTTATTGTGTTGATAAATTTTTTTTACAAAGGTAGTAAAAAAAGCCAAAACGCAACGCTGAGAGGCAGAAAAAATGCAAAATCACTCCCAGCAAGTGAGGTGATAGGTGCGTGTGATGCCCGTCTCGGAGTGGACATGCTCGAGGACCATCTCCTTTCTATTGAGGGTAATGACCGAAAACTTGGTGACCACCTCAAGGGGGACTAGAGGACTGATGTTAGGAGGAAAGCGGTCATCGGCGAATGTGAGAGTCATAGACTGGTGGTCGTCGCTCTCCTGCCACTGGGCAAAGCTTTCGGTGTAATCGTGATTAACCTCGTCAACGCATCTGATACAGAACACCTTTCCTTGAAACATGAAGTAGATGTTGCCTTCATAGTCGGCAGCCGGAGTGCCGTCAATTTCTATTGAATCAAGGTGCCAGAGTCCGAACCAGTAGCCAATGTCGCCATTGTTGTGGGTGCAGCTAGTCAAACTCAGTAGAGTCGCGATAGAAAGGATGATATATATAGCCCGTTGTTTCATTTAAAAGGAGAAATTGCCGTTATAGAAAATTGAGATTAGGGCCCCGGTGTTATTGCCATATAGAGTGCCGTGGTCGTGTGCCAGCTGCCCTTTGATTTCAAGACCATGAAGCCATTGGGGGGTGTAAGTTGCCTCAAGCATCATCGAAGTGCCAGTGATTGGCTCTCTGCGTGGGAGTAACGGTGTGCCAAACGATTTACGCCACGATAATAGCATGCGATAGTTCACTTGGCTGCCAATGTCGCCCATAAGCCCTAGGTGGAATCCTCGCATACGGTTGTCGGTGTATCGCAGATAGCCGTCGGTGTTGTAAAGTGGCGACTTTACCATTGGCGACCCTATCGACATGCCACGATTGTAGTAGCCATCATAGCAGTAGTTGTTGTAATAATCGTCGCCACCAGTGGCAGAGTTGCCGATATCGCTGCCATCAGGATGGTTCTCATCGGCAAAGTCTTTATTGGCAAAGTGCAGTGGACCACTCTGGTTCATCAAGGTCAGGAACTCTGCCACAGCACCAGTCACCACACCGCGCTTGCCGCTACGGTACTCCACTCCCCACAGTCCATCGAAACCGTTAAGTTTGCCAACTCCAGAGCCGTCTTCCAGAGGCGACTGGTAATATGCTTTAAGTGATTGTTCAGAATTGAGCTTATATTCAAGCGACAGGTCCCATGAGCCTAAATGATTGCCCTCCACATAGATTTTGTCGCCCAAATTCTCGCCTCCATTACCGGGGATGAAAGCATGCCAGAAGGCTCCAGCATTGGCTTTCATTTTAACCTCCTTCACCACTGCGGCTTTTTCGTAATAGGTTACTGTTCCACCAAACTGGCATGCCGCCTGCATGCCAATGGTGAACACCAACGGCTTGCTGGGGTTGGTGCGGAAGTAGGTGTTCTTGTAATTGAACCAATAATGGGTGGTGATAAAATTATTGTAGTAATTGTAGTGATTTTCAAGCCATTTAGAGTTGCCATAGCGATAATATCCTATCTCGCCCTTAATCTGTACCCAACCGTTGGTGAACGGGATATTCTGGAAATTGACAAAACCAACCCTGGCACCAATAGGTGCGCGGGCGTTACCGCTCATCACAAGGTCGCCGCTGCTCAGGCTACGATTCAAGAAGCCTGGGTCGATATCTTTCTGACCTATGGTGAGAAAGAGTCCACGATACTTACCTTCGGCCCACAACTGCTGCAGCCAGAGCCGAGCGGGGTGTTGGCTGTTGTCAGTTATTATCTCGCTGGATGGGTCATAGCGCTGGTAATCAACGCTCGATGAGTATCCGCCCCATACCTCGATGCCAGCCCCCCATGAAAGGCGACGGGTAGTGTCCATCTCGTGCCACAGGGCCGCGCTCATCAGCGCCGAGTGCTGCTGGGTGACGGTGCCGCGTCGGTTGCTGGCGATGTAGTAAGGCGCAAACTCCTCACCTCCAGTGTTTATGGTGACACCCACGCTATAGTCCACAGCGATGCTGTCGGCAGCGCAAGGCATAGCGCCGCCCACAAAAATAACTGCCAACAGGCATAATATCTTCCTTTTAACAGCTGTCACCTATGTTCTATTTTTCCTTATAAATAAAACGATATTACCATATTTTTGTTGTATGAGACTGGATAAATCACTTTTCAATTTGCCAATGTCAAGAATAATATAGCTTTCATAGATATAATATAAAATGTTTAATCACTCTTTTGACGATAGTTATTATTGATATTGCTCTTGCAAGAGTAAAAACAAATAATTAACTTTGCATTGTGCATTTGTGTGAAGACACCCACATTTCCCATAAAACATTGAATATTAGACCACAAAACATATATAACCAGAATAATCAATGGATAACGACACTCAAATCATAGAGACCAACGAAGTGCCCGAGAAGAGAAAACGCAGCAAAATAACCAGTATTTTATGGGCGCTGGTGGCACTGCTGGCGCTGGCGCTGGCTGGCAGTTGGGTGTGGATTCATCACATCAGCAACAATAAGAACGCCGCCGATATGGGCCTGAAGAACGCCAATGGCCAAGTGGCAGAGCTGCAAAGCAAGGTTACAGACCTGAACATACAACTCGACACCACCACACTGGCCCTGAAAAAAGAACGCACCGCAAGAGAGACGCTCCTGAAAGAGAGCGACAGTCTGCGCAATCTATTTCCTATATACATCAAGAAACTTGAGGTTGCCAACGCCGATGGCAGCGGCAGACCCATAAGCACCTACGGCAACGACATTGTGGCAGCCAACTCGATGTACCTATTACCACGAATCACTTACTATGGCTTCAGACCTGGCGAGAAATTAGAACTGCAAGTAAAACTCTATGGCCCCGACGGAAAGGTTATCACTGGCAGCGAGTCGCCAAAAGATGGCGCTTATTCCTATACTTACACTATCAATTCTGTCTATCCCACCGACAACGTAGAGTCTTTAAAAGGCTGGGGCGGTTCCGACCGTGGGCACTTCTCTCCAGGCACCTACCGATACGAAGTGTGGTATAACGACATGTGCTTCAAAGCAGTAACATTTAAACTCAAATAACCATGAAAAAGATTTGTGCTATTCTCTGTTTTATGGCAATAGTCTCAGTTGCCGCACAGTGTGCAGCTCAAAAATATGTGCCTGAGCGCAAAGACTATACGTTCAAAACTAAGGTGTTTACTACAAGCGACGATGATTTCACCGTTGCCGACAGCATCATCACTACTGTGACCGACAAGAGAGGAGAATCGTTCCAGTTAGTAAGCTATACCGAGCCTTTGGACCCAGAATACTGGCGCGGTTTTGGTGATATAGTTGAAGATGACATAAACTTCGACGGTATCCCCGATTTGATGATATGCTTAGGGCCAACCAATGCATTTGGCGGATTTACCTACGATGGATACGTGTGGGACAAAAAGTTGCACAAGTTTATCCAAGTTGAGAATTTCAATGAAATTATGGATCCAGCCTATGTTCCAAGCGAGAAAAAAATTATAGGCACCTTCAGGATTGACAACAATTATTGGACCTCAATATATCAGTGGCAAAACGGCAAACTCGTTCTCATAGAAGAATCTATGGACACCTTCAACGACAGTGACGAATAGAATTAATAACTGATTATCACATATTTAAATAATGAAAAAATCCAAAGCGATACTTTTCCTTTACTGTGTTATAGTTTACTCCTTGATTCTTTCGATGAGCTCTTGCAAGAATGACCCGTTAGCGAAACTTGGCCAGAAATTAAACGACAGTGAGATAAGTCAATTGGTAGAAGCTCTCAATGAGCAATGTCCTGTGAGCTATGAGATAGGCACTGCCAACAGTTTCAAGTGTGAAGGCAAGAAAGTGGTAATAGACTATACTATTGATGAGGATATCCTCTCGTTTGAGAAGTTAGACAAGAAGGCCATTTTTGATGCTTGGAGGCTGTTGTATTTAGATTGCTGCTCCAATAATGACAAAGCCTTAATGAAGTCTTTAGCACTATCGGGGTATGACCTTCAATGCGTCTTTACCGGGTCAAGGACAGGCCACAAAGCGAGTATCGACGTGAGCAACCAACAGCTTAATACCTATAAGCCTCTTAGTCAAGAAGAGAGCATAAAAACCACGGTTGAGATAACCCGAGCCGTGCTGCCAATACCTTTAGACTCAGTAACCGACATGATTGACGTTTCTCTCGACAAGGATAACCTCATATATATCTATAGAATCAACGAAGAGAATTTTAACATCTCAATGCTTGAGAATGAGCCCACTTTCAGAGAAAACATCGCCACGGGCATAACACAGCAATTCACCAGCAATTCTTCAGCAGGCGAGCTGTTTAAGAAATTGTGCATCTCGGGACGTGGACTTTGCTACCGATACCAAGGCGGCAAAACCGGAAAAACCATTGATATAGGGTTCAGCAATATTCAGTTGCGCCAACTTGCCAACAACGGCGGCGCGGACTGATGATATTCTAATCTATCATCTCCTGCGGAATCAGCGCGTAGTCGAACATCACTTCGGAGTGGTTGTTCCAGTGAAGCTTGTGCTCTGTGATGTTGCCAGTGGTGCGGTCGATAGTGTCGCGGTAAATCTTTGAGACGCGGTAATACTTTCCATTTTCTTCCTTATGGAAGTGATGGCCTTCTTCCACAATGCGATAGGTGTTGGGGAACTGTTCGGTGGTGCGCAGCTCGGTCTTGAGAGTATCGCCGTCGCACCAGGCGCACAGTTGCACAGGCTGTGAAGTGTCGTTGCGGAAACGATAGTCCACAAAATTGTAATTCACCGAGGTGCCAGCGCTGTAGGGCACTCTCCTACCCTCTGGATCAGGTGCCAGAGCATCGCTGTGGTGATGCAGTTCGGTGATGGTCATGGGGCTATGAAGCACCACTAGATTGATGGTATTGGCGAGGTTGCACAGTCCGCCTCCCACGCCGGCAATAAGTTTGCCGTTAGCGATGATTCTGCCCTCGGCAAATCCGTTTTTCTTGGATGTCTTTCCCACATATCTCCAAAACGAGAACGTCTCTCCAGGCTTAATGACAAGTCCATTCATCTTGCTGCATGCAAGCCTGATGTTGTCGGCTTTGTTGAGCTGCAGCTGAAGGTCGATACCTGGTCCGCGCTTTATCATGTCGCTGCTGTGCGAAGCCACCAGCACAGGAAGTTTCTCTTGCTGTAGATTATGCGCCCACTTTTCCTTGCCCAAGAAGTTCTTGATGTGGCGAGTGATGATTTGCTTCCTCAGAGCAATAGCGTAGGTGGTGGGACTTATTTCACAGAACAGTTTTCTCTTTTTCATGGTAAGTAAAATTTAGTGGAACAAACGATGCTGGTACTTGCTGTGAGAATAAAATTTGAGCACTATCTTCTCGAGATTGCGGCGGATGCCTTTTTTCTCTTTTTTGTAGAAGCCTATGTACTTGACGAGAATGCTTGCCAGCCCACTTCGATTCGCACCGAAAATATCGGTAAAGAGCTGGTCGCCAATCACTACTACCTCACCCTTCGTGAGCCGCATCATCTCCACCGCTTTCAGGTAGCACGCTGGGTGCGGTTTGCCGGCTTCCTCGAGGTATAAGGTGTCGATATTCGCAATGAAACGCTCAATGCGCTGGCGGTTATTATTGGAGAGCAACAGAGTGGTGAATCCCAACGTGTGGAGCTTGGCAAAGAGTGAGTCAACCTGCTCAGTAGAGTCGGCACCATGCGGCACAAGCGTGTTGTCGATGTCAAATATCAGCCCCTTAAACCCCTTGTCACGCAGAGCCTGGTAGTCGATAGAAAAGACATCTTCAACATATTCATATGGATAGAAACACTTGAGCATGACGCTATAATTACTCGACTAGGAATAGCTATGAATAACTAGGAGTAACTATGAGACACTTAAAACTTAACACTTAAATCAAGCTTTCCCTCTTGCCTTGTTATAGGTTAGCATAGTGTTTTGTGCCAGGTTATGCTGAGTGAACGGCTCGGCGAGTTGTTTGCCCTTTTCGGTCATCGCCTTGCACTTCTCAGGGTCGTTGAGCACGGTGTTTAAGTGCTTAGTGAGCTGCTCCATGTTCTTTGGTTCAAAATAGAGTGCTGCATCTTTGGCAATCTCGCGGTGACAACCGTCGTCACTGGCGATAAGCGGGGTGCCGCTAATCATAGCCTCGATGGCGCACTGTCCCATGCCATCGGCAAGTGATGGGTCCACCACAGCCTTAGCAAGGGCATAGAGACACATAAAGTTATGCTTGTTGACGCTCGAAACCCTTACCACACGCTCTTCGATGTTGAGCTTCTCGGCAAGGCGCTTGAGCTGGCGGTAACGATCATTTTTCTTGCCAATGATAACAAGGTCGATTTTCTTGTCCTCGATATTGGCGAAAGCCCTATACAGTGTCTCCATGTTGCTCAGGCTACCAAAGTCGGTAATGGCGAGAATGAAGTTGGTCGGGAGGTTGTATTTCCCCTTCGTGTTCTGGACAAACACAGTGTCTTTGAGGTTCTCGATATACTCATCGCGGTAGGCTGAGTAGATGACATCGATTTTGTCGGCACTGGTGCCATATTTCTTGATGATAGCGTTCTTAACATACTCACTGGTGGCAATGACACGGTCGGCGCGCTTACAGGCGCGGCCTATGCGCGAGCTGCGCATGAGTTTCCCAAACCAGGTGTAGTCGTTCATGAAGCGCTTGAAAGTGAGGTCGCGTATGGTAGTCACCATTCTCACCTTATCCTTGACGTGTCCCAAGGGCAACACAGCGTCTAGGCCATGAAAAACCTTAACTCCATGGCGGTGGAAGTCGGTGTAGATGCCGTTATAGTTACGCCACATCCATTTGCTGAATGCTTTATAGGGAGTCTTCAGGTGAACACTAGATATAGAAAGCAGCCACGACAAGCCGCGGTCGCTAGAATTTTCAGGGGCATATACCATGAAAGAGTCGCGAGGATATTCCATTCCTATCGACGAGATCAAAAGACGGTCGTAATAACATAGTTCAGACTTGCTGTTAACCGTTCTTATGCCATCAAATCCAACTGTCATTTATGAATATAAGGTATCGTGTTAATGAAAAACCGTTGATTATCACATTAATGTGGAAAAAGCCTACAAAGTTATAGATAATTAATTATACGATTGACAATAATTTAATTAAAATTTTATAAAATAAGGTTTTAAAGCGCATTTTGCTATTTAGAGTGTTTCTCTTTTTGATTACCTGTTGTTGGTTTTGCCACTTGCTTAATATATACATCGCGTTGTGGGAAAGGTATCTCTATGCTATTGTTTTGCAAGGTGTTGTAGATAGTCTCTTTCACTTTATAAACGAAGTTTATCTTCTCTTCGACGAGAACCCAGAATGCCACGATGAGATCCACTGAGCTTTCACCAAAACCACCGAAGAACACCTTAAAACCTTGTTTCTTCTGTACCACCTGTCGTCCACTCGCACTTGTGGTGTCGTTAAGGCGGTTGAGTTCAGACTCAAGAATGTCTCTCACTTCGTTGACTTTAACTCCGTAAGCCACACCAATGGGCAGTTTCACATATTCGTAGCTGTGGTTCTTGGTAAAGTTCTTGAAATTCTTGTTGAAAAGCGAAGCGTTGAGGAAGGCAATGATACTGCCATCGAGTGTTACAATCTGCGTGCTCTGATAGCCTATACTCTCCACTCTACCTAAAATGCCGTCGCACTCGATGTAGTCGCCCACACGCAAGCGTCCCGACATTAGCGAGAGTCCATAGATGAAGTTCTCGAGAATGTCTTTCATGGCAAATCCGAGACCTGTCGCCAATCCTGCCGAAATCAGGGAAATACCGCTCTTGGGGACCTTGAAGAGCACGAGCGCAAAGATGAAGAAACTACCCCACACCAAAATGGTGATGATGTTATTGCCAAGTGTGATATTGGGGCGGCGGGAGGTATCGGTCTTTGCAAACTGCTTTAGTTTGTAGCGGCGGTAGATGGAGTGCGCCAAATAGTTGATATAATAGAACACAAAGAACAGCGCACCCACCAACACAATCTTGTATAGCGAAATTTGGATTACACCTTCTTGGTCAATGAAGTTGTGGAAGAAAATTTTCACCAACAATTGCTTCATGTCAAACATATTGACAGCAAAAATAATGCTCATGAGCACTGAGAGAACTGCCATCACAGGCAATACCACCTTAATGAATAAATCGTAAACCCATGTGTGGTTGATGTAATCTCCTTTCTTCTCAAGAGAGAGAATCTTGTTGAAGAGTTTTGTCTCACTAGTCTTCTTGTTTTTACCTTTAAGTTTAGGAGCCTCTTCTTTCTTGATGCGTTTGACGATGTATTTCTCGTTAATCATCTTGGCAAGGTCGTAGAGGCACACGATTGTCTGTAGGCAAGCGAGCTGGAACGACCACCACACCATGATTTGCACGGCAAGCAGCGTGTAGCCTACCCAAGCAAGGACACACGACACAATCATAGTAATAAGCGAGATTGTGGAGAAGACAACGTCGATGGTGGGAATCTCGACATGGAGCTTCTTGACTACAATAAATTGCCATATCGTGAACACCAGCATCAGTGGAGGGAACAGGAGGTTTACCACATTGTTGGGAACTAAAATGATGCGGAACACAATCACCACAAATGCCATAAGCAAGAACGGAGTATAGACCATCACTCCAGCATTAATCTGCTTGCTGGTGAGCCTTATAAGCAGTGACAACAAAATCACAAACAGCAACCAGGAATAATCAAGAGTAATGCCTATTGCCATGACAATGAAGTTGTGGTGCATGAGAGAATTGGCAATGCTGATGAATACCGAGAAGAGGAACACACCACAAGTGAGGCCTATAATGGTGCGGCGGCGCTTGTAGTCGGAATTATTCCTTATCTTCTTGGGCAGGCACCAGCGCAAAATAATGGCGCTCAACAAAGTGGCAATGAAGATGTAGAATAGGACAAACACCGAGGTCATAAGAATCACCGGCCCTCGCCATTGGCTCTTGATGTTGGCTTTTTCTCCATCACGGTTCAATTCCTGGTATTTCTCTTTCAATTCGTCATTTATCTTATTATAATCATTGCCCACCGATGCAAGCACCTGGAAATAGTTGCTTCCGCCATTCCTGAAGATGTTATTTTGCAGTTCCTCATATTTCTTTAGGGCATAGTTGTTGAGAGCGTTAAGCTTTTCCGACACCTCATCGTAGTAACGCTTGTCGGCACTCATCTTTTCCTTTATCTTGATGGTGTTGTCGCGCAATGCCTCGGCATAGAAGAGGCATTTCTCTCTTATCTCAATCTCCTTGTCGTTAAGAACATACAGAGCCATATTCTCCACCTCAAGCCGTGGATCGTTAACGGCATTAGGATTGTGGGGCTGGCCAATCACTTCGGCTTGCTGCGACTGCATGATACTGTCGGCCACCTCGGTGATAGCGTTATTATCCACGTTCTCAATAGCTGGTGAGATGCGTTTCAAGACAGTAATCAAGCTGTCATATCTCTCAACCTCTGCATCGAGTCGTGTCATTATCTTATCGAAAGGAAGATGGGTAATCTTTGAGTTGTGATACAGGTCGGTTGCCTGCTGACAGGCGTAGGCCATTGCAAACGTGAATTCACTACTTTGTGAGTAAAGAATCAGCGATATCTGGTCTATTTGCTGCATTGTCGCAACAAGTTGCTCATGTTGCATCAGTGCCCGCTGTTCCATGCTTTTTATGGTTTGCTGCTGCTGCTTGTATTTCATCTCCAGCTCAGCGCACAGCACATCGATAGTCTTGCCGAAGTCACGCTCCTTAAAAACGGCATGCGCTTGAGTGGTGCTGATTACCAGCACTATCAAAAAGAGTAATAGTCTATTTAAAGTTGATGTTTTTTTCATGACATGTAGGATATCAAAATGAAATGCAAAATTAGCTATAAATCAGTTATTGGCAGTGCGGCAATCAATTAAAAAAGCCTAAAACGCCCGTTTCATCTCATAATTTGATAGATTGCTAGGATTGCGATTCCTGTGAGGAGGATTGCAAGGATGAGTTTATAAATGGTGCTGCTAACCATGCGCTCGAGTAGGAGGTGAAGGGTCTCGAGGTTGGCGACCTCTCCATTGGCGCATTGTGTGGCGATGCGCCGCAGGCGCTTGTCGCGAAGGGTGCTATGTTCGATGGCATCAAGCAGGATGCGACCGTAATTCACGATGTTCTCGGCCTCATCACCACTGGCATCAAGAATCTTAACTTGCTTGAAATCCTGGCTTAGAGCTATTGACTGCTCTGTTAGTTGCCTCCCTGTGCTGCCGCTATCTCTCCACTCGATGAGAGCCTCGACCAGCGGCTGCTGCAGCCGATACAAAGCACGCGGAGAGATGCTTTCCTCGCCGCGTGCCAATATAGTGCTTAAAGCTATGAATTCCATGCTTTGAAAGCGATGCCTAAACGTTAGGGAGCTTTAGGTTCCTCTTTCTTAGGCTCGTCCTTCTTGGGTTCCTCTTTCTTCTCGGGTTGAGGAGCCGCCTCGGTATTGACGATTTGCCCAGTATTGAGGTTCACTCGCTTGCGGGTGTCGTCGGTGTTGCGGATGCTGATGATGCCATTTGCGGTGTCATAGAAGCCAATGTCCTTAGCGCCGCCGCTGTGAATCTTAGAGTTCTGACCTGTGGCTCTGTTAAAGCTAATAACGCTACCATTCTTAAGCATGAACACCTTGAAGTTGCCAGCCTGCACAGTCTTGGCGACATCATCAATGTTGAACATCGCGTCGTCCTTGTCCTTAACCTCAGTAACTGCCGAGTTCTCGGGTTGCTCAGGCTTCACTTCTTCTTGTTTTGGCTCTTCTACAACAGGTTGTTCCTCCTCTTGCTTCTGCTCTTCCTCGGCTTGTTGCTCATCGCCTTTGAAGCGGACGATGCGAATGAAGTTGCGTGCTGTCTCATTCATCCATTTCACCACCTCGCTAGAGCCTGTTGCAGGGTTGCAGACGATTACCCTCTCGCTGTTAACATTCTGAAATTCACCCTCATAGGTGGCGGTGGTGATGGCGCGTGTATCCACGTCATACATATTGAGCACCACTTGTGCCCTGCTAGGATCACCCGAGGGAGTCTGCATAAAGGCATAGAAGAAATGCTTCTTACCGCCAATGTCCACTACCTGCGGAATGATGTCGCGGCCCGCCATCATCTTGTCCTGGTCAAAGGTAACATCGTAACCCGCAGTAGAAATCTGCTTGATGTTCTCGGGATCAATGGTCCACTTGCCGTCCTTCTTTGTGAGTTTGTAGATTTTATAGAACTCGCCTGTCTTCTGGGTTATACCCACAATTACGTCGTTAGTGCCAGGCTGTGAGCCGGTGACGCGCGAGGCATAGACGATGCGTGCGCCATCGCCCACATAGTTATAGTCGTTGAGGGCGCGTTGCAGGGTGTCGGCACATGCGGCAGCACTCTCATCAACGGTGCTCACTGGATGAGCTTCGCGGTCGTTCTTGTTGCAGCGGGTTATAAAGAACAGAGCTGCAAAAGCAGCAATAGCAAGGCCAATTATGATATATTTGGTGTAACTGTTGCCTTTACTGTTGTTTTGGCGTTGCTCAAGTTTGCTTGTGGGAGCATTGTTCCAGTCGTCATCGCGATAGTTACGGCTGTTGTTGCCGAAGTCTTCGTGTTCTATTCTACTGCCGCAGCGGTTGCAAAATGCAGAGCCTTCGGGCACAGAATTTCCACAATTGGGGCATGTTATTTTACTCATATACAAGTTTTGTTTTTAGTAATTCTTCTTTTTCTCTGCAAAAGTAAGACAAATATCTAACTCACGCAAAAGATGAAGCAAGTTTTTTGAGAGAACATCTAGATTTTACTTCCTAAGATCGAGTTTTGTCGATTTTTCTGCCTGATTTTGAGCTAAAATGAAAAAAAATTTGGTCATTTCAAAAAATGTTCATACCTTTGCAACCGATTTCGAGTCAGGGTACTTGGGTTTAGTCCCGTTAGACCTGTTCTGTGACATGATCGTTGAAACTTCGATGGCTGCTCTATGATGCTTAAAATGTGGCCATAAAGCGTAGGACGATATTTAAACGCAAAAACAACTGCTGGTGGGTAGCATTGATGGCTTCTCACGTCAATCTATCGCCGGTGAACAAGGGTGTCGTGGTAGAATATTGTGCTACGTGGACATATTAAAGTAGCGGCTTGAAATCAACGAGAGAAACAAAAGTATTTTATAACTTATTGAAGTAAAACACTATGTCAAAAGTTTGTCAAATCACAGGCAAGAAGGCGATTACAGGTAACAACGTATCGCACTCTAAAAGAAGAACTAAACGCAAGTTCAATGTGAACATCTTCAACCGCAAGTTCTATTGGGTAGAGCAGGATCAGTGGATCCGCCTGACAGTGAGCGCCAGCGGACTGCGTCTTATTAACCGTATCGGCCTTGACGCCGCTTTGAAAAAAGCCGCTCAGGACGGGAATTTAAAAGAAATTAAAGCAATCTATTAAATCGAGGAGTTATGGCAAAGAAAACTAAAGGCGATCGCATTCAGGTCATCCTTCAATGCACCGAGCAGAAGGAAAGCGGCGTTCCCGGAATGTCACGCTACATCACTACAAAGAACCGCAAGAACACAACTGAGCGTCTGGAGTTGAAAAAATACAATCCTTACCTCAAGAAGTACACTATCCACAAAGAAATCAAATAATACTTTTTAATCATGGCAAAAAAGACAGTTGCAACCCTTCAGACTGGTGAAGGACGTAATTTCAGCAAAGTGATTAAGATGGTTCGCTCGCCCAAAACCGGTGCATACGTTTTTGAGGAAAGAATGGTGCCCAACGACAAGGTTGACGAATATCTTAAAAAATAAAGACAGTACACGCTATTTTGTTTATAATAAAACAAAAACGCTATATTTCTCGAATGGCTTGAATCCCCCAAAGGTTTCAAGCCATTCATTT
>JAFZUL010000168.1 GCA_017618355.1 Muribaculaceae bacterium | reverse complement strand
TCGGCTGCATCGTTCCAGGAGACCACCAAGGTGCTCAACGAGGCTGCTATCAGCGGCAAGGTTGACTACCTCGAGGGCATGAAGGAGAACGTGATTTGCGGTCACCTTATCCCCGCTGGTACCGGACTGCGTGAGTATCAAACTCTCGTCGTTGGAAGCAAGGAAGACTTCGACCGCGCCGCCGTCATCAAAGACGTCGAAGTGGTTGAACAGATTCAATAAAATATAGATTTCGTATCTATATAGAATTGTTTTTATAATTATTTACTCTGGAGTTGCATCCAAGCAACTCCAGAGTTTTTTATTATAGCTAACGTATATTTTTTCCTCGAAAACCCACAAAACCACACCTAAATGAAGAAATAGAAATCATCTCGTTTTCTACATCTTAAAAAACTGACAACTAATTACTGAAAACTGAAAACTTTTCACTAACTTTGCAGCGCATTTTGGTGCTGTGCGGGTGTTGTGCCCCGCAGTTAAAAGGGAATCGGGTTAGAGTCCCGAACAGACCACGCTGCTGTGTTTCCCAGCCAAGTTGCAGCACACTGCTATCGTCACTGTCAAGAGATATGGTACACACTACACCCTCATAAGACGGGAAGGCGGTGCTGCAATGGGATAAGTCAGAAAACCTGCCACGATGCTTTTTAGATTTAACTGACTAACGGGGTAAAAGAGTTATGTTAAAGAAAATTGCTATAGCATTAGTGGCTTTATTTTCTTGTTTCTTGGGCTTGCAGGCTCAGGAGGCTAACTCTGTATCTCAACCACAAGTTCACGAGATTGATACGGTGCAGTATCTTGAGAATGTGGTGGTCTATGGTCGCAAACCCTACGCTGAGGTAATCCCAGCCCAGACTCTCGCAGGCAAGAAGCTTGAGGGCTTGAACAGCCACTCAATAGCCGATGCCATCCGCTATTTCTCGGGAGTACAGGTGAAAGACTATGGCGGTGTGGGCGGCATCAAGACCATCGACATTCGTTCGATGGGCACTAACCATTTGGGAGTGTTCTACGATGGCATACAGCTTGGTAACGCTCAGAACGGCCAGATTGACTTAGGCAAGTTCTCGCTCGACAACATTGAGGAAATTTCTCTCTACAATGGTCAAAAAAGCGAGATTTTCCAGCCTGCGCGTGATTTTGGATCAGCTGGCTCGGTTTACATCAAAACCCGTCGCCCCAAGTTTGCCGGCAACAAGAACGACAACTTCAACGTGACGATGCGCACTGGCTCATTTGGCCTTGCCAACCCCAGCGTGCGGTGGGAGCACCGCTTTAGCCGCACTCTCACCATGTCGCTCAGCGCAGAATACACCTACGCCACCGGTCAGTACCATTTCCGCTACCGCAAGAAGTTCAGCGACGGCACCATAGCATGGGACACCACGGCTGTGCGCAAGAATGGTGACGTGCAGGCTTTCCGAGCCGAGGGTGCCATCTTCGGCACAATTGAGGATGGCAAGTGGAATGCCAAGTTCTACTACTACGACAGCGAACGCGGCATCCCTGGCGCCATCGTAAACAACGTGTGGATGAACTCGCAGCGTCAATGGGACCGCAACTTCTTCGCTCAGGGTGGTTGGCAGAAGCACTTGAGCGACCGCTTTGAGATGATGCTCAACGCCAAGTATGCCTGCGACTTCATGCACTACAACAATCCCGACACCACACTGATGCTCGTTGACAACAAGTTCTGGCAAGACGAGATTTATGTCTCCAGCGCCAATAAATATACCATAATGCCCGATTGGGATGTGAACCTTAGTGTCGATTACAAGTGGAACTACTTGAATTCCACCCTTATCAATTTCTCCTATCCACAACGCCACACCACACTTGTTGCTCTCGCCACGGCACGCACGTGGCACCGCTTCAAATGCCAGGCCAGCTTGCTCTACACAATGATAAATGATCGCTACAAGACAGTCTATCAAGGTGAGACACTTGCTCATCATTCCAAGTGGATGCACAAGTTCACGCCAGCGGTGTTCATGAACTACCAGCCCATCGCTCGCTACGACTTTTATCTGCGGGCGTTCTATAAGCGCATCTTCAGGATGCCCACCTTCAACGACCTGTTCTACACTGATATGGGTAATGCCAACCTGCGCCCAGAGTATGCCAACCAGTTTGACTTCGGTTTCTGGTACCAGCGCCTGCGTGAGGACGGTTTCTTCACTGGTCTCAAATTCACTGCCGATGCCTACTATAACACAATCACCGACAAAATCATCGCCGTGCCCAGCGGTCGTGGCCAGTACCGATGGACGATGATGAACATAGGCAAGGTGAGAATTATAGGCGTAGATGTTAGCGCCCGAGCCACAATGCATATGGCGCGCGACTTCAACGTGGATATAAACCTGAGCTACACTTACCAGAAGGCACGCGACTACAGCGATCCTGAGGATACAGGCTATGGTGGCACCTATAAAGGTCAAATTGCCTATATCCCCTGGCACAGCGGCAGTGTGGTTGGTCGTGCCACTTGGCGTGACCTTGACGTTAACTACAGCTTCATATATGTGGGCGAGCGTTACAGTACCAGCTGCAACGAGCGTGCCTACCACCAGCAGCCGTGGTACACTCACGACCTTAGCGCGAGCTACACGTTCAGAATGGGTAGTACTAAGTTGAAACTTTCGGCCGAGGTCAATAACCTCTTCAACCAGTATTACGACGTGATAGTCAACTATCCAATGCCTGGTCGCAATTATAAGTTAATCGTGAAATTTGATTTTTAAGCGATGAAGAAGTCATTCTACTATATAATCCTTATCACTGCTACTCTGGCATTGCTCAACTCGTGCCGCGAAGACGAGGTGATATACATCAAAGAAGTAGTGCCTGTGACACAACCCGAATACACCTCGGTTGAAGGCTTCTATCTCCTTAATGAGGGCGTGATGCAGCACGACTTGGCATCGCTCGACTATTACAACTATGCCACAGGAGAATACGAGCGCGATGTATATACCGACGCTAACCCCACCGTGGTCATGGAACTGGGCGATGTGGGCAACGATATCGGCATCTATGGCAGCAAGATGTATATGGTCATCAATTGCTCCGACAAGGTGGAAGTTGTAGATAAACGCACGGTGAAGCGAATAGGACAAATCGACATCCCTAACTGCCGATACATCAAGTTCTATCAGGGCTACGCCTATGTGTCGAGCTACGTGGGACCTGTGGTGCTTGAAGGAGAAGGCAATGACGAGGACGTGTATCAGCTTGGGGCGGTATTTAAGGTAGATACCACCACATTGCAGGTGGTTGACAAGTGCGTTGTTGGCCGTCAGCCCGATGAACTTGACATTGTGGATGGCAAGATTTATGTCGCCAACTCTGGCGGATATTCTCAAGGGGCTATGATTGGCTATGAGAACACCGTATCGGTCATTGACATAGCAACTTTCAAAGAAGAGGAGCGCATTCCCATCGCCATCAATCTGCTTGGCTGCAAGTGCGACAGGCGTGGCATCCTGTGGGTATCGTCTCGTGGCGACTATCATGGCACACCGAGTATGCTCTATGCCTACGACACTCAGAAACGCCGCCTTGTCAAGAGCTTTGACGTGCGAGTGAGCAATATGTGCCTTGAAGGAGACTCCCTCTATGTGATTAGCAAGGAGTGGAGCAGTTTGTCACAGGGCTATGCTAATGGCACATACGCTATTATCAACACTAAAACCCTTGAGGTTGTCAATGAGCAATTCATCACCGACGGCACTGATTCCCGCATCGTTCAGCCCTACGGCATCGCAGTTAATCCAATAACAAAAGATATCTATGTTACCGACGGCCTGAATTTTGTGCAGTTTGGATTCTTATACTGCTTTGGGCAAGACGGTGTGATGAAATGGCGTATTAGGGCTGGCAACATCCCGGCTCACTTTGTGTTTTTAGGAGATAATATAAACGAACAATAAACTATAATAGATTATGAGGAAATCAATACTATTATTGCTGATAATGATGGCTGCATTCTCGGTTAAAGCCGAGAACAAGCCTTATATCACCAAGATTTATGATTTTATGCCAGCACCGGGACAGTTCATCAACAACATCCCTTATGTTGAAGAACCAGTGTCGAAAGACTCAATTTTGACTCTGGTGGCTGAGTGCATCTGCGGCTATGAGAAGGCTAACGGCAAGGTCGTTGTAGCCGATGCCATGATAAGCCTGGGCTCTTTTGGAGGTTATGTGGTGTTTGGCTTTGACCACCCAGTAGTAAATATCAAGGGGGAGTATGACTTGCAGATTTTTGGCAATGCCATGCAGTCTAATCAACGCCCGTTGCTTGGCGGCTCAAGCGAGTCGGGTATTGTGATGGTGAGCCGTGACGTGAACGGAAACGGCATCCCCGACGACCCGTGGTATGAGCTTGCCGGCAGTGAGTACAATCATCCCAAGACACAGAAGAATTTCACAATCACTTACTACAAGCCCGACGACAGCCAGTTTGGGCCCTTGGGAATGAATCAATATCACGACCAGTACATCCGCTGGACAAGCAATAGCGTTGACAGCATTCAGGAGGGATATGTTCGCAAGAACAGTTTCCACAGTCAGAGTTACTGGCCATCATGGGTAGAGGGTGAAACTCTCACCTTTGAGGGTACCAAACTGCGCGGCAATGCCCAGAATTTCTCGGCCACCGCCGATGACTGGCACCAGTATTTCTTTGATTGGGGGTATGTCGATAACCGTCCTGATGACTGGCATGGCTATAAAAACAATGCCACAAACATAGCAGCCGAGGAACTAAACCAAGGTTTCAAACTTGACTGGGCAGTGGATGACGAAGGCAATCCGGTTGACTTGAAAAAGATAGACTTTGTGAAGGTGTATTGCGCTATGTTGCAGGACTGTGGTTGGATTGGCGAGGAATCGACCGAGGTGTGCGGCGCTATAGACCTGCATCCCGATGCCGTTGCCGAGCCCGAAGCGGTGCCTGGCGACGTGAACAGAGACGGCAATGTGACCAGTGCCGATGTGACAGCTCTCTACAACTATTTGCTCAATGGCGACGAGACCTATCTTGCTACCAGTGATGTTAACGGCGACGGCAATATCACCAGTGCCGATGTCACTTTCATCTATAACATATTATTAGGAGACTAACAAACCATATTATTAATCATTTAAATCATTTTTTTATGAAAAAGATTTTTACACTTATGGCAGCAGTCGCTCTGACTGCTTCGGCAGCAATGGCCACAGTTATCACGCTTGACTTGAACAAGCCCTTGAACCCCACTTCGCTGGAGTACAACGAGAATGGCATCTGGACAGGATGCTACAACGACGTTGACTATACTTGGTTGGAGTTTGGTGACGAGAACGGTGAATTTGGAATCTCTCACCTTATCGATGGTGAAGGCGCATCTTGGGGTGGCTATTATTGGGACGGTTTCTGCCCAGCTCTTGGCGGTGACCAGGAAGAACATGCAAGTTCTTGGACTACTCAGTTTGGTGGCTGCATGGCAGGTGGTGGCTGCGTCATCAATGCCGACGGCTCAGTGACTGCCGACCCCACACAGCCCTACCTTGTAGCTTACTACAGCTCTTGGGCAATGGAAGGTCCTAGCAATCAGGTGATGTTTATGGATAAAGACGGCAACTTTACCTTCACTCCAGTGGGTGTGTACGTTTGCAACCATCCTTGGCCATATTATGGCTGCTTGCATGGCGACGGTTTTGGTCGCGCTTTTGAGGAGGATGACTACTTCGAGCTTGTTGCCCATGGTGTTGATGCCGATGAAAACGAGAAGACCGTCAGCATCAATCTCGTGGAGTTTACCAATGGCGAGCTCAAGGCTCTCAACGACTGGACTTTCTTTGACTTGTCGAGCCTGGGCGAGGTGGAATACGTTTACTTCACCCTGAACTCTACCGATGTTGGCGACTATGGCATGAACACCGCCGCTTACTTCTGCATGGACAAGTTCATGGTTGAAGATGGTAATGTTGACACCAACTGCTATCTTGTTGGCACATTCAACGACTGGAACCAAGAAGAGAACGGAGGCCGCATCCAGTTTGTTGATGATAAGGCCACTGTAGAGCTTGAGGCTGGTGCCGAGTTCAAGGTTATCACTCGCGATGAGGATGGTAGCTTGATTTGGTTAGGTGGCGCTGATGACAATAACGTTGGCTACTTCCTCATCAACCAAGACCTCTTCGAAACTGGCATCTCACTCACTGACGG
This sequence comes from Muribaculaceae bacterium, assembly GCA_017618355.1. GTDB lineage: Bacteria > Bacteroidota > Bacteroidia > Bacteroidales > Muribaculaceae > Sodaliphilus. The sequence continues at coordinate 22,285 of JAFZUL010000168.1, read as the reverse complement.
CGAAAACTTCCGCATTGAGGAAGCTGGCACCTACAACATGGAGTTGATGTGGTTGAAGAAGGAGGTTGATCTGCCCGACTACCTGGTTGTTACTCCAGCAGAACCTAACGCAATCAGCAATGTTAGTGTTGACAAGAAGGTCGACAACGCTTACTACAACCTCATGGGCGTGAAGTTCAACAGCAAGCCAAGCGTTCCCGGCATCTACATCCACAACGGCAAGAAAGTTGTGATTAAGTGAGTGCAGAACTGAGCTTGCTCAAGTTATGCCGAACGAGAACAACTTGGAGCGAAGCTCAAAGTTCTCATCAAGTAATTAATACAACAGTATTTCAATTTCTGATTTAAAGATGCGCCTTGGCGGGCGCATCTTTTTTTTGAAAAGGCAGGTGGCGATGACTATGGTAGAAATCACAAAAAAATCTCAATCAGTATTGGCATAATGGTGTGGAATACAATTTTTTTTTGTATATTTGCACCAATAAAGAACGGTTAAAAGATTGTTGCCTTGTGCAATGTTCTAACCAGAAATACTTGTTCAAGATGAAACTAATACTGAACTCAAGAGACGAGCTGATGAGCATCGACCTCAATCAGGTGGTCTATTTCCTCGCCGACGGCAACTTCACGCGCATTGTCTTTGACAACAAGCTCATCCTTACGGCTGGCATCGGCATGTCGAAGATGGAGAAGGTGCTAGGAGAGTTTATCGTGAAAACACGCTCGCATGTGCTGATGATGCGCGCCGGCAAGAGCCACATCATCAATGTGTCGAAGATTGTGCAGGTCAATGTCCTAAAACAGCAGGTGCTGCTTGCCGGTAGCACCGGAATTCTATTCACTGTGAATGTCTCACGCGATGCTGCAAAACAACTGAAGCAACTACTTGCGACAAAGAATATTTAAGCCCAGCACAAAATATCATTTAACCCTCACAAGATGTCATTTAATCTCCCTATGTGATAAAAAATGCGCTACATAATTTGCGCTAGGGTGGGCAGCTGACCTAATTTTGCAGCGCAAAACCATATAATAACAAGATTATGAACACAAATGATAAACAAGACTTCATTAACGAAGTTGAGAACGATGAAATAAATGCAGTTATCGAGCCCGAAATCGATGACGAAGAAAGCATCGACATTGACGATAACGTACATCTGATAGGTGGCGAGGCTTTTGGCGACGATGCCGACTATGCCCCCGAAACTTTCGTGATGGATGTTGACAGTGATGGAGTCTTCGACTTCGCTATCGCCGATGTGAATGATGATGGCTTTATTGATGCCCATGAAGTACTTGTCACGCTCGATGACTTCCCCGACGACATCAGGGGCAATATTATTGGTCTTAAGGAAATCACTCCCGAGGATACTATTGAAGATGCTGCTATTGAACCCGATGTGGATCATCCTCATGATGAGGGTGATGATGTCTCGTCGTTAGAGAACCCCGATGATATGTGTGATGACAATGTTATAGACGACAGCATTATGCCCGACGGGCTCGACGATATCATATAAAGGATAATTATTTTGAAATACTAAAAACACGCAATATGAAATTTGAAGTTTTCACCCCCACAGTAATTCATGAGTTAGGGCAGAGAAATAATCAAGAGGACTCGGTATTTCCTGCTAAAGGAGCAGCTGCCGATACCGACAGGTTGTTTCTAGTGTGCGACGGTATGGGAGGCCACGCCAAGGGCGAAGTGGCCAGTGCTAATGTGATTGACGCCATGACGGCGTGGATAAAGCAACGCACTCTGCCCAACGGTGTCGTTACCGACAGCATCATCGAGGGAGCTCTGCAAAGCGCGCACCAGCGTCTCAACACACTCGATGATGGCTCAGAGAACAAGATGGGCACCACGCTCACCATGGTGTGTCTCCACAGTGGTGGAGTTGCGATGGCTCATGTGGGTGACAGCCGCATCTATCACATCCGTCCCTCGCATCGCAAAATATTATACAAGAGTATAGACCACTCGCTTGTCTATGACCTTTACCGTGCGGGGGCTATCAAATATGAGGAGATGGCAACGTCGCCTCAGCGCAATGTGATAACCCGTGCTGTGATGCCCGGCGAGCAGAATTATGATAAGGTGGATATTGCCCACACTACCAATGTGCTGCCTGGCGACTACTTCTATCTGTGCAGCGACGGCATGCTGGAGGAAATGACAGACGAACAACTGGTAGAGGTACTGTGCTCCGAAACTTCCGACGTGATGAAAGCCGCGACCCTGGTGTCGATGACCCAAGGCAACAAGGACAATCACACCGCATTGCTGATAAAGATTAAAAACGTAATCGCTGAGCCTGGCGACGAGAAGTTGCCTAACGATGAGCATGTCTCTGCCTATAATGAGGTAGTGGTGCCGCTCAAGGCTGGTAACACGATGGCGCCTGCACCTAATCAGCCAACACCGCCCCCTTATGTTGCCCCTGCTCCTCAAGCAGCAGCTTCGGCTGTCAATAATACAGCCCCTCGTAGCGATGGTGACAAGAAAGGCGTGAACAAGTTGTTGCTGCTGTTGGTGATATTGTTGTTTGCGATTGTTGTAGGTTGCACCGTTTATTTCTTGACTAACAGAGACCAAGGCAGTAGCGACGAGGAAAGCAGTGAGGCCTCTACCGAAATGGTTGTCAGCAATGATGAAGAAGTAGTTGTTGGTGAAACTGATAAAGAAGATGTGAGACGCGATGAAAATAGGGCAAGACGTCAAACCAATAACAAAACCCAACAGCCCAAACTGCCTGTCAGAAACGACAGGAACAATAAAGATGTTCAAACAAAACAAAAAGAAGAGCCTCAACCCCAAAAACAGCAACCACAAAGTCAAGAAGAAACTCCTAAAAAAGATGGTAAGAGTCTAAATCTAAATGAAAGGCTCAACAAAGGACAAAAAACAGGTGCCCAACCTGAGACGAAAAAAGACCAACCAAGTAATGATGGCACCCTCGTCAAAAAAATAAAAAAGCAATAAACCCTATCAAGGCGCAGATTTCAGGATTTGCGCTTTGATTTTTATTATGTGGTTTTTTCTATAGTAACATATAACATTTTTTATGAATAACGGGCAAGTGGTTGTGAGGGAAAAATATTATCTTTGTTGTTTCAAAATTCTTTTATTATGAAACACTTGAAACTATTATTTATTTTGCTTTTTATCAATGTTTTAGCCTGTAGAGCACAGGTGACGACTTGTAACGAGATATGCCCCAACTCCCTGCCGCCTGAGGCGGTGGTAGTGGGCGCCGAACGCACCAGTGAATACCTGCCGCTGCTCAAGGGCAAGCGCATTGCGCTGCTGAGCAACCAGACGGGTGTGGTGGGATACCTTCACGATAAGCACACCCTCGACCTGATGCTCGAGATGGGATTGAACGTCACCACTATTTTCTCGCCCGAGCATGGCTTCCGCGGTAAGGCCGACGCTGGTGAGCACGTGAAAAGCAGCGTTGATGAGAAGACTGGCATACCCATCGCCTCTCTCTATGAGGGCAAGAGCCGAATGCCATCGAAGGAGACCATGGACCGCTTCGATGTCATCGTCACCGATATCCAAGACGTGGGCCTGCGGTTCTACACCTATTATATCACTATGGTAAACATGATGGATGCGGCTGCTGCCTACGACAAGGAGTTTGTGGTCTTTGACCGCCCAAACCCCAACGGCATGACGGTTGATGGTCCCATCCTCGACATGAATCTCAAGAGCGGAGTAGGGTGGTTGCCCATCACTACTGTGCACGGCATGACTATGGGCGAGATTGCGCTGATGACTAACGGCGAGGGCTGGCTCAAGGATGGCAAGAAGATTAACCTCACTGTGATTCCGTGCATGAACTACACGCACCAAACGCGTTACAAACTGCCTATCGCGCCATCGCCCAACTTGCCCAATATGCTCTCGATTTACCTCTATCCCTCGACTTGCTACTTTGAGGGCACTCCCGTGAGTCTAGGGCGCGGCACTGATTGGCCTTTCCAGGTATATGGTCACCCCGACATGAAAGGTTACGACTTTTCGTTCACCCCCACGAGCCGTTCAGGAGCCAAGACTCCACCGCAGATGGACAAACTGTGCCACGGTGTGGATCTGCACAATCTCAATGCCGAGGATGTGATAGCCAAGGGTATGAACCTTGAATATGTGATTGACGCATATAACAACCTGAAAATTGGCGACAAGTTCTTTACACCGTTCTTCGATAAGTTGGCGGGCCGCACCTACATCCGCGAGATGATTATGGCAGGCAAGACAGCCGACGAAATCCGCGCCATGTGGCAGGACGATGTGAAACGCTTCAAGGAGCAGCGCCGCCCCTATCTTCTCTATCCTGAATAATTGGGCATCTTCTTGCTCCCTACAAAACTCATAATTTACTTTAACTTAAAAACAAAGATATGAAACGATTAGTAAGTACAGTTATAGCGCTTTTGCTCCTATTTCCCGGAATCGTGACCGCAAATGCCAATGATAAAATCAAAAAAAAGTATGCACCTTCTCCGAAAGACATGGAAGTACTTTCAGAAAAACTCATTGAGCTCGAGAGTATTGAGCTCTTAACGATTGACGACATAAAAGGTTATATAAAGCAAGTAGAGAATTTTGCAGCAGACTATTATCATGGCAGCATGTCGTCGATGAGCAAAAAGGATGTGGCCTATAGAGCGCTTAACGATGTAAAAAAATATGCCGACAAGACCAAAGCCTCTGGCTCAACGCGCGACATGATGGAGTGTGGTATTCTGCACACTGCTGTCTATCACTACAAGACCGCGCTTAATTCAGAAGAACTGCGGGCGCAAATCGACCTGCCGGTGGTTGACGCTGTGACACATGAAATTGAGGCTTGGCAAAAACTCGAAAACACCCTGTGTGAATACTATGCCTACTCTGCCTTTATGCAACATCAAGGCGGCTCATTGGCACAAATTGGAGCTACGGGTAGCACATGGAGCCTCGCCGAAGCACGCTATAACGACACCGAGATGCTGCAGAAAGCAGGCTTTGCCCGCCGTGCCAGAAATTTCCCTATGGTTGATGATATCAGGAAAAAAGCCGACGAGACAGTGAAATCTCTTACTGCGACGGCCAAAGACTTATTGGATTGCGACGACGACTTCAAAACCAGCCCATACTACAATGAAGTCTCTAAGGGTCTCACCGCAGCTTGCGAAAACCTCAGCGCCGACATGGGCGCATGGATTAACGCAAGGATTAGTGTGGTGGGATGTTTAGAAGAGCAAGGCATTGGCATTGGAGAAACGTTCAAACTCCTCGACAACATAATTAAAATTGGCTCTCCAGAACAATAACAATGAACGGTTCAGTAATGTCTAAATAAAAGTTACTTAACACTAAATTATTATGATAAAATCTTGGATTATTATTTCAACAATAGTTGGCTATTTCATTCTTCTGTTTTTGATTTCGTGGTTCGCCACCCGCAAGAGCGACAGTAAGGACGCTCTCACTGGCGGCAACAAAGCCCCGTGGTTCATAGTAGCTATTGCCATGATAGGCGCGCCAATCTCGGGTGTGACCTTTATCTCGGTGCCTGGTATGGTGCTTGCCAAAGGCTATAGCTACTTGCAGATGGTATTGGGATTCCTCGTGGGCTACTTTGTGATAGCCTACGTCCTCATCCCGCTATTCTACAAACGGCACCTCGTGTCAATCTATGGTTACCTTGAGGAACGCTTCGGCAGCGACACCCACAAGACTGGCGCTTGGTTCTTCTTCATCAGTAAGATGCTAGGAGCCGCCGTGCGATTCTATGTGGTGTGCGTTACTTTGCAACTGCTGGTGTTTGACTCGCTGGGCATACCGTTCGTCCTGAACGTCATCGTCACCACAGCTCTCATCTTCCTCTACACCCTGCAAGGCGGCGTTAAGACGGTGATATGGACCGACACTCTCAAGAGTTTCTGCCTTATTGCCAGCGTGGTGCTCTGCATCTTCTTCATTGCTAAAGGCTTGGGCTACGACTTGGGCGAGATGTGCAAAGCGGTGGCAAGCGATGAGAGTTCGCGCATATTTTTCTTCGACAACTTCAAAGAGGGCACCTACTTCTGGAAGCAGTTCATTGCGGGTATCTTTATGGCTATCGCCATGACTGGCCTTGACCAGGACATGATGCAACGTACACTTGCCAGCCCCAACGCCAAGGAGTCGCAAAAGGGTATGATAGTGAGCGGTGTAATACAAATCTTTGTGATTGGCCTCTTCCTTATCTTGGGTACACTGCTCTCGATGTATGCTAAGTCAAAAGGCATGCTTCCTGCCGACATGAGTTCCTATAAGAGCGATGAGCTCTTTGGTTCAGTGATCTGGAGCGATGGCATTCCTGTGATAGCTGGCATATTCTTTATCATTGGACTTATTGCCGCTGCCTACTCGGCCGCCGGTTCGGCACTTACTTCACTAACAACATCGTTCACTGTAGATATTATTGGCGCCGACAAGAAACAAGACGAGAAAAAACTCTCTGCGACACGCAAACTCGTCCATGTGGCAATGGCAGTGGGTATGGGCATTGTTATTATCGTGTTCTATTTCCTGAGCAACAGTGACGCCATAAGCGCGGTTTACTCTATCGCCAGCTACACTTATGGTCCCATCCTCGGACTTTTTGCTTACGGCATGATGTGCAAGGCTGGTGTCAAGGACAAGATGGTGCCCATTGTGTGCATAGCAGCGCCAATCCTGAGTTGGGTAATCCAGTGGTGGCTCAAGCAACAATTTGACTACACCATTGGCTTTGAGCTGCTGCTGCTCAACGCCGCCCTCACTATGCTTGGGCTGGTGATTTTCAAGAAGAGTGCTCAATAAGTCTTGTGTGTTGCGTTAACAACGCAACATACCAGGGCTGAGGGCTGGAAACTGAGAAATGAAAACTGAGGACAGATGGCTAAAAACCTAATTGCTAAATATATTTGGATAGTCGATACCATTGAGCGACACGGGGCTATTTCGCGTGAAATGCTCAATGAGCTGTGGAAGCAGAGCGAGTTCAGCGACGGCAACCCCTTGCCGCGGCGCTCGTTCTACAACTACCGCACCGGCATTGCTGACACGTTGGGCATAGACATAGAGTTCAATAAATCGACCTACGAATACTTTATCGCACACGACGGCACCGAGAGTGGCAGCAAGCGCCAGCAGTGGTTGCTCGACTCTATGTCGATTAGCGGCACGGTGAGCAGCTCGGCCGACTTGTCGTCGCGCATCATTCTAGAGTATGTGCCGTCGGCTCGCGAGTTCTTGCCTGTTATTATTGATGCCATGCGCCAAAACATGCGCATTAAGTTCAGCTACAAGAGCTACCAACGTGCTAACCAGCAGAATGGCATTGTTATAGAGCCTTATTTCGTCAAGATTTTCAACCAGCTTTGGTATGTGATTGGTTACAATATCGCTGACAAGAAAATCAAGACCTATTCGCTCGACCGTATGTCGAATGTAATTATTACCGACATTGCATTTGCGATGCCCGAAGACTTCGTTCCCGAAGACTTTTTTGCCGACTGCTATGGTATCACTACCAATCAGGCTGAACCCAAGCGTATCTCCATCAAGGCTGAGCCCACGCAGGCCAAGTATCTCAGGGCATTACCTCTGCACCCTTCACAGCAGGAGGAGCTGCATGATAATTACTCGATTTTCCGATACAAGATGCGCAACACCTACGACCTCCGTGAGCGGCTTCTTTCGCATGGCAGCAGCATCGAGGTGCTCGAGCCGCCAGAACTGAAAGCGCAAATTATTGAAGAGATGAAAAAGGCGCTTGAAAACTATGATAAAAAAGCAGAAAACTAACAATTAGTATAATTTCACGTCTATGGGTAATGTTTTTGCTCATGTGGCATATTAACTTTGCAACATCAAATTAAACTTACATTATGAAAATAGGAGATAAAATTCCCGAGATTCTGGGCACCGACGCTCAGGGCAACGTGATTAAGGCGAGCGATTTCGCTGGCAAGAAACTTGTGATATATTTCTATCCCAAAGACAATACTCCCGGTTGCACCGCCGAGGCGTGCAGTCTGAGCGAAGGCTACGGCAAGCTGCTCAAAGCGGGATTCGCTATTGTAGGAGTGAGCAAAGACAGTGCTGTTTCGCATGAGAAGTTTGCCGCCAAGTACAATCTTCCTTTCCCACTTATCTCGGATGTGGACTTAACACTGAACCAGGCTTTTGGCGTGTGGAAAGAGAAGAAGATGGCTGGTCGCACCTATATGGGCACCGTGCGCACAACCTTCATTGCCGATGAGCAAGGCACTATCATCCACATTATCAACAAGGTGAACACCAAGGACAGCGCCAATCAGATTCTTGATTTGATGAAGGATTAATGAGGAAAATTCTCAAAAACAATAAAAATATAATTTACGACTATGAATGACGAAATTTTAAACAACGACGGGCTTATGGAGCAGCCACAGCGCATCGCTCCCTCGCCCGAGAAGCTCAAAGCCCTGCAAGTGGCGATGGACAAGATTGATAAGACCTACGGCCGCGGCTCGATCATGAAACTCGGCGATGAGAACATCGAGAACGTGGAAGTGATTCCCACTGGCTCTATTGGCCTTGACTACGCACTCGGCGTGGGAGGTTATCCCCGTGGACGCATCATCGAGATTTACGGACCTGAATCCAGCGGTAAGACCAGGCTTGCCATCCATGCCATTGCTGAGGCTCAGAAGGCAGGAGGCATCGCCGCCATTATCGACGCCGAGCACGCTTTCGACCGTTTCTATGCTGAGTCGCTGGGCGTTGACGTCAACAACCTGTGGATAGCGCAGCCCGACAATGGCGAGCAGGCTCTTGAGATTGCCGACCAGCTCATACGCTCATCGGCAGTTGATATCGTGGTTATCGACTCGGTAGCTGCCCTCACTCCAAAGGCCGAAATCGAAGGCGAGATGGGCGAGAGCAAGATGGGTCTGCAGGCACGACTCATGTCGCAGGCTTTGCGCAAACTCACTGCCACCATCTCCAAGACCAATACCACTTGCATTTTCATTAACCAGTTGCGTGAGAAACTCGGTGTGATGTTCGGCAATCCTGAGACCACCACTGGCGGCAACGCCCTCAAGTTCTATGCCTCGGTACGTATCGACATCCGTCGCATTGGCCAACTCAAGGACGGCGAGCAGGTAATTGGTAACCTCACCCGAGTAAAGGTTGTCAAGAACAAGGTGGCGCCTCCATTCCGCAAGGCAGAGTTTGAGATTCTCTTCGGCAAGGGTATCTCACGCACTGGCGAGATTCTTGACCTCGGCATCCAATTCGGTATCATCAACAAGAGTGGTGCTTGGCTGTCGTATGAGGGCACCAAGTTCCAGGGTCGTGATAACGCCAAGCAGATGATTGAGGACAACCCAGAACTCGCTGAAGAACTAGAAGCCAAAATCTTTGAAGCCATGAAAAACCCATCTGAGAAGAGAAAATAATACTAATCATCTTCTCAATCTGTTCGAACAATCAATGCGGTGCGAGCCACAAAGGCCACGCACCGCATTACTATTTAACCACTAACCAGCGCTAAGCACTTAATGGTTATATCCGTCGTTTACTATAATGCCGTCCATCTGGTCGAGGACGCGTTTGGCTTCCATCGTCTTCTGCTGTGCCTTATTGGCTTTCTCAACAGCCTTGTTGTAGTCGTTGCGTGCGTCCTCTGCCTTCTTTTGGGCATCCTTTACTTTATTTTCGGCATCTTTTACCTTGCTTTGTGCCTTCTCAAGGTTTTTATCAGCGTCGTTAATCTTTTTCTGAGCCTTATCAACGTCTTTCTTGGCTTTTACCTCTTCTTTGAGGGCGTCGTTATACTTCTTCATAGCCTCGGTCTTAGCCTTTGTCTCCTTTGAGAGTTGGTCAAGGTTGTCCTTGGGAGTCATTGCGTTAGCTCCCACAGCAAATGCAAAAATCATTGCTGCCAATAATGCTAATTTCTTCATGTCTATAAAAATTAAAAAGTTAATAATCTAAGCTGACAAGCCTAACGAGTATGCACTCATTTAGCTTGTTTTTCTGTCTGTTGTAATCATTCAACGCGCAAATTTACAAAAAAAATATATATTGCCACAAAATGACGCAAAAAAACAAGTGCAACCGCAAAAAAATCATATTGAATGAAAAACATCTTTAGTGTCAATCGCAAAAATCATTATCTTTGCAAAAGATTTTACACTGGAAACTGACTATGTTACAACGGTACTTACAGGAAGGCCGCATTGAGGCGGGATGTGACGAGGCAGGGCGTGGCTGCCTGGCAGGGCCTGTAACGGCCGCTGCGGTGATATTACCACCCGATTTTGAGAACGAGTTGCTCAACGACAGCAAACAGCTGAGCGAGCATCAGCGCGACGCGTTGCGCCCTATCATCGAGCGCGATGCGCTGGCATGGGCTGTGGCGATGGTACCTCCCGAGGAGATTGACCGCATCAACATCCTCAAGGCGTCAATTACCGCTATGCACCGTGCCCTCGACCAGCTCTCCATTCGTCCAGAGCACATACTTGTTGATGGCAACCGATTCTATCCTTATGGCGATATCCCTTTCACCACCGTGATTAAGGGCGATGGCAAGATGATGAGCATCGCCGCCGCGAGTGTCCTTGCCAAAACTCACCGTGACGAGTATATGAAAAAGATTGCTGAGGAGTTCCCGCACTACAACTGGGCGAAGAATAAGGGCTATCCCACAAAAGACCACCGTGCCGCCATTGTGGCTCACGGCATCAGTCCCTATCACCGCAAGAGTTTCAATCTGGTTGGACAATTATCACTTTTTGATTAGAGATTATGACACGCAAACGCATAGAAGTGGTGGCGGCAATCATCCGTGATGCCGAGGGTCGCATTTTTGCCACACAGCGAGGCTATGGCGCCATGAAGGATGGTTGGGAGTTCCCTGGTGGAAAGATGGAGGTGGGCGAGACGCCCGAGCAGGCTTTGAAACGTGAAATTAGCGAGGAACTGGCGGCAGAGATAGCCGTGGATGATTACCTGTGCACGGTGGATTGGGACTATCCCGAGTTCCACTTGACGATGCACTGCTACTGGTGCCGTGTGGAGAGAGGCACACTTACTCTAAAAGAACACGAAGCCGCCTGCTGGCTCACTATCGACCAACTCGACACAGTAGATTGGCTCCCCGCCGACAAGGAAGTGGTGGATGAGATAAGTAGTAAGTTATAAGTGTTAAGTGGCTTCGACAGAGTCGAAGCATAGGGAAACTCTTTACTATTATTCACTTTCTACATTCCCCCTAACCTCTAAACCCTAAACACTAACCTCTCTCCTCTCCACTCTCTCCTCTCCACTCTCCACTCAAACCTAATTCCCCATTACCGCATTCCATACGGCATTGGCTAGGGTGCGGTTGTCGTCGTCTTCACTGCATTCCCAGTACATTAGGCCTCGAAGGCCTAGTTCGCGCGCCCACTCGCCTTTGATGGCGATGCTGCGTGCGTTGTCGTAGGAGCCGAAGAAGGCGCCATTGAGGGTGACATAAGGGGTCTGAGCCGCGTCGCTCCAATTGTTGATGTTGTATTCGCTAGGCAGCGAGGCGAGACGACGGTAGTCAATGACAGAATTTGCTCCATCCCACGCGTGGCGCATATAGAAAGGAATGCCCAGCACAATCTTGTTCATAGGGAATCCCGCTGCTGAATAAGCGTTTATGGCGCGCTGGCAGTCCCAATAGGATGCGCTGTGAGCCAGTGCCGAGTGGAAATGAGGCGCAGCATCCATGTCGTAGGTCATAAGGTTCACGAAGTTGACGTAAGGCTCTACTGCAGCGATGTCGATATATTTATATCCTCCCGCAGTGGGCTGTTTGTCTTTCACATATCCAGCAAAAGTGAGGAGGTAGCGGTTTCCGAGAGTTTCACGCAATTGCTTCATGAGCAAGACGTGGTTTTGGGTATCAATGGCGGGGTTGCATGCCGCACCGCTCCACGACAGACCGGGAAATTCCCAGTCAAGGTCGATGCCGTCGATGCCCCATTGCTGGCAAAAGGCGAGGCAGTCTTGCGCAAAGCGTCGTCGGTTGTCATCGGTAGCAGCGATAGCCGAGAAACCTCCATCCTGATAGTTGTCGGAGTTTGTCACGGTGTGCGAGAACGAGAGGCAGATTTTCAAGTCGGGGTTGTCGTGCTTGAAATTGACGAGTTGGCGCAAGATGCTCGTGTTGCCGTCGTCTTGAAGTTCAAAACTTTGATATACGCCATTGCGCACATACACTTCGGCAAAGGCATAATTGATGTGGGTGACGATAAAGGGGTCGGGAAGACGGTCGCCAGCGTAGTAAGGACAGTAGGCGACAACCACACGTTGATATGGCTCAGGGTCTGGTATGAGGCCCAGCATAACGCTATAGATGAGAGTTATATCGGCGGCAGTGACAGCGCCGTCGCGGTTCACGTCGGCTGTGATAAGGTAGCTGGTGTTGTTGCCGAGCATCACGTCATAAACGGCAGTGACATCGGCAGCTGTGACCGCCCCGTCGTGATTCACGTCGGCAAGGCCAGCATGCGCTGTCAATGTAACAGCGATAGCTAATATTGCCAAGAGGATTTTTTTCACTTATTAGAGTTGAAAAGGTTCTTAATCATGTCGCCACGTATCAGGATGTCGCTCACAGTCCATGCCTCTTGCTGTTGTTTCAGCTGTGGCGAGGTGCCGAAGGTTTCGTCGGTGGTCTCGGCTGCCGAGGAAACGTTATAGCGCAGCAAGCTGTGGCCCAGTCCCTTCCACTGATAGTCGTTAAGGCCCATCACGTCGAGCAGAGTGGGATAGATGTCGATTTGTCCTATGGGGCCGCTAATGAGTTTGCCATGACCGCCATTAATGACGATTAACACACATTCATTGCCGTTTTTGCTAAGTGATGGGCGTCCATTCGGAGCGTCATCCACTGGCTCGCAATGGTCGCTGGCGATGACTATCACGCTGTTGTCGTAGAGCCCCGATTGCTTAAGGCTCTCAAGGAAGATGCCTAGATGCATGTCAAAGTAGTGAGTCTTCTCCAGATAGTTGCGCACGGCGCTAGTGTATTGCTTGCTTGCCGAAATCCATGTGGCAGGCTCGAAGTCTTCGTCATAGGGGCTGTGCATAACGCCAGTGAAGAGTTGAGCCATAAAGTTGCCTCTGATGGTAGGCAGATATTTTGCCGAATACTCCATCACCACTTTGTCTATTTTGTAGTCAGCAGCTTCGAGTTCAGCTTTCAGCTCAGGTTGATGGAAAAGTTCGTCAAAGCCATAGGCTTGTGACATATTCTCAACATTCCACAGGCTGGGCTCGTCGCCGCAAATCTCTATAGTCTTATAGCCACGTTGCTTCAGCGCCTTGACGAGCGATGGGAAGGTGCGGTCGCTGTATTCCATCGCCACCGAGCGGTCAATCACTGGCAAGAGACCAGTCTGGTACATGAATTTGCCATCGCTGGAATGGCCGCTTTTGGCTTGTGAAATCATGTTCAGGCACACGATGTTGGCGCTGTCGGCAGCAAGACTATTAAGTGTGGGGGTTACTGGCTTGCTGTCAATGTCGAGGTTCACCGCCCATGCGTTGAGCGACTCCACCATGATGAAGATGAGGTTGGGGCGCTCTATCGAGGTCTTGTGGCTGTTATCGGTGTAGGTGGGACAGTTTGTCTTGACGAAATTCTCAGCGAGTTGCCTCTCGTCGTCGCTCACACCAGTGTCGATGCTGTTGATGAGTGAGAAGATGGCATAGCTCATCACGCCGTTATGCATAATATAATTAAGATGGCGGCCCGTAAACTTTGTGTAGCGAGTGGAGAAAGCGTCGTGCAGGTCATCGTAGTTTTGGCGATTAGTGAGATAGATGCTGGTGGTGATAATCAAGCGCAGTAACACAAAGGCTGCAATGCTTGCAGCAAACATCCACCAATGCCGTTTTGCAGGTTTTGACGCTTCGTCAGTTTTGTGTTTCAACCACCAATGGTAAGCGTGGAGCAGCAAAGGCATGAGCAGCACCATTAGCGATTTTTTGGTAATTGCGCCTATTGTGCTCTTGATGAGTGTGCCCGATACGTTCTTGAAGAGCAGGAACGACGAGAAAGGCATCACGTCACGGTAAGTAGGGTAGTAGAGCATCTGCGCGAAACTCCATATCGCCACCAGCCATAAAATAATAAATGTGTAGGTGCGTCGCCGCTTAATCACCCAGCATGGCGCGAGCAGCAAGATGGCGTCGGCAAGGTGGTTGAAGAAAAACTTGGTGAGCGGCTGGTTGGAGAACGAGCCAAACATCGTGCGCGTTATCGTGAGGCTCACCATCGTGAGCATCACGATAATCAACACTGCGGCGAGAATATAAAACCCGCTATTCTTATTTAATGCCTTACGCATTACAGTAATTATGCATTATGCTATGCATTGAGCATTACGCATTATTCTTTGCTGCTTCTACCCAGTTTTTTACTTCGTCGGGCATGGGGTTCTTGTAGCCGAGTTTGTATTTCTTGTTGATTTCAAGAAGGTCTTGGAAGAGTTTGCCGGGTTTCTCAATTGCGCCAAGGGCTTCCACTGTGAAGAAGCCAGCCTTCTGGATGGGTGCCACCCATTCGGCGGGGATGCCCAGTGCGGTGTAGGCCTCCTCCTTGTCGCGGTGCTGCACCTTCTCGGGGCGCATCTGCGGGAAAAGCATTACATCCTGGATGTAGCTGTTGCCAGTCATGAGCATGGTAAGACGGTCGATGCCGATACCGATGCCGCTTGTGGGAGGCATGCCATATTGGAGAGCACGCAAGAAGTCTTGGTCGATTACCATAGCCTCGTCGTCGCCCTTGTCGGCAAGTCGCATCTGCTCCTTGAAGCGCTCCTCCTGGTCAATGGGGTCGTTAAGCTCACTGTAGGCGTTTGCAACCTCCTTGCCGTTTACCATCAGCTCGAAGCGCTCGGTAAGGCCTGGCTTGCTACGGTGCATCTTGGTCAGTGGCGACATCTCCACAGGATAGTCAATGATAAAGGTGGGCTGGATGAAGCATCCCTCGCAAGTCTCGCCGAATATCTCGTCGATAAGTTTGCCCTTGCCCATGGTCTCGTCAACCTCTATATTGAGCTTCTGAGCCACCTCGCGGATTTGAGCCTCGTCCATGCCGTTGAGGTCGTAGCCGGTCTTCTCCTTGATGGCGTCGAGAATTGGCAGACGGCGGTAAGGAGCCTTGAAGCTGATGGTCTTGCCGTCGATGACGCTCTCGGTGCAACCATTCACAGCGATGCAGATTTTCTCGAGCAGCTGCTCGGTGAATGACATCATCCAGTTATAGTCCTTATACTGAACATAGAGCTCCATGCAGGTGAACTCGGGGTTGTGGTTGCGGTCCATACCCTCGTTGCGGAAGTTCTTGCCAATCTCATACACGCCCTCAAAACCGCCCACGATTAAGCGTTTGAGGTAAAGCTCGGTGGCGATGCGCATATACATGTCAACGTTAAGCGCATTGAAATGGGTGATGAATGGTCTTGCACTGGCGCCGCCGGCGATGGCTTGCAGGGTAGGGGTCTCCACCTCGGTGTAGCCTGCCTCGTCAAGCACTTGGCGCATGGTGCGAAGCACAGTGGCGCGCTTGAGGAAGGTGTCTTTCACGCCTTCATTCACCACCAGGTCAACGTAGCGCTGACGGTAGCGCAGCTCGGGGTCGTCGAATGCGTCGTAGGTCACGCCATCCTTCACCTTCACGATAGGCAGAGGCTTGAGGCTCTTGCTCAGAACCTTTAGCGACTGAGCGTGGACGCTGATTTCGCCAGTCTGTGTGCGGAACACATATCCCTCGATGCCCACGAAGTCGCCAATGTCGAGCAACTTCTTAAACACCACATTGTAGAGGTCCTTATTCTCGTCGGGGCACAGGTCATCGCGGCTGATATACACCTGAATGCGGCCCTTCGAGTCTTTAAGCTCCATAAACGATGCCTTGCCCATGATGCGGCGGCTCATGATGCGGCCAGCCACGCTCACCTGACGAGGCTCCTCGTCGTCCTTGAAGTTGTCCTTTATCTCATCGCTCCAAGCATTGACCACATATTCGGCTGCTGGATAAGGGTCGATTCCCAACTCACGCAACTGGTTCAGACTATTGCGCCTAACTATCTCTTGTTCGCTAAGTTCTAAGATGTTCATATTGTAGAATTTGTTTATTACCTATTTATTTTAGACTGCAAAGATACAACATTTTTTTTGTAAATATGATTTAAATTAAAATTAGCTGTTAGAATTGTGGGTTTTTTGTTACCTTTGCGGTGGAAAATGTTATGGACTGCAGAGTGGACATACCAAATGCTCTTAATTGTCAAGTAGAGTTGCCAGAATCAAAGAGTGTTGCTGCCAGAGCGTTGATTATCAATGCGCTGGTTGGTGAAACGAGGAACAAGGAAGGTGGAAGGTGGAACGAGTTGTGCGATGACATTGACATTATTGCAACGGCTTTAAAGAGCGACGGTGACTATATCAATGTGGGAGCTGCTGGCACGGCTATGCGCTTTCTTGCCGCCTATTTCGCCTGCCAGGATGAGCGCATTGTGACGCTCGACGGCAGCGAGCGCATGCGCCAGCGACCAATAGAACCGCTCGTCGATGCCCTGCGGCAGATGGGGGCCAGCATCGAGTATTTGGGCAATGAAGGCTTCCCTCCGCTCAAGATTGCAGGTAGCAAGCTGCATGGCTGCGCGCTTACCATGCGTGGCGACGTGAGCAGCCAGTTCGTCTCGGCGATTCTCATGGTTGCCCCTCTTGCTGGCGGTATAACGCTGACCATTGAGGGAAACATCGTGTCCCGCCCATATATCGACATGACGCTCGCCATTATGCGTCACTACGGCATCGAGGCGTGTGCGGTGGGTGAGAATCAAATCGTGGTTCCTGACGGGCATTACGTGCCTGCACCTTATTATATTGAGGGCGATTGGAGCGCGGCAAGCTACTGGTTTGCCCTGAAAGCCCTGCTGCCGCAGTCACGCATAGTGCTGTCACCACTTTTTGAGAACAGCCTCCAGGGCGACCGCGCGATAGTTGAGATGATGGAGCCGCTGGGAGTGAAGGCGCAGTTTAAGGAGGATGGAGTGATTACGCTTTTCTGCACGAAGAGTCATACTCCTCAGTCACTTCGTGACAGTTCCTCTATCTTCGAGGAGCAGCTAAGAAATTGCATTTTGGGACACAGCTCCCCCTCTAAGATAGAGGGGGAAGGGGGGAGTATGAAATCCCAAGTCGTTGGTTGTCATACTCCTGCAGGCCTCGTCCCTACATTGCGTCATTATAACCGCGATATGGCGACGACGCCCGACCTAGTGCCCACTCTTGCTGTTGCGTTGTGCCTGCTGCGGGTGCCGTTCACGCTCACTGGAGTCGCCACGCTGCGCATCAAAGAGAGCGACCGCCTCGAGGCGCTGCGTGAGGAGCTTGCCAAACTTGGCTACTCCCTTGATGTTGGCGATAACAGTTTGTGTTACGACGGCAACCACACCGAAATCAAAGGTGAGGTCACGCTCTCTTCACACGGCGACCACCGTATGGCGATGGCACTCTCTCTTGCCGCCACCCGCCACCCAGGCATTACAATTAAAAATGCCGAAGTGGTAGCCAAGTCTTACCCAGATTTCTGGAAACATTTTGCTGGCTTTGCCAGAAATTAGAGAGCCTACGGCTCTAAAATTTTTAATGGTGCTTCGCACTAAAATTATACATAAAATTTTAGCGCCCTTGGGCGCAATAATATTTTTAGCGACCGTAGGGAGCTCTAATTTCCACTCCAAAGAGTGGCAATACTACGGTGGCAATGTGGACGAGGCAGGCCTCGTCCCTACTTAAAATTTAACACTTTACACTTATTTATAACGATGATTCCCGCATTCTACATATTCCTTGCTATGGTGGTGATAGGGGTGATTCTCTACATCCACGAGCGCTTGACACGCCCTTCTGACGAGACGCAAGAGATAGAAGAGCCACCAGTGCAAGACGCGTGCAGTGACGACTGCTGCGGCACCCACGACGTGTGTCCTAGCGAGATGATGCTTAAGCACATCAACGACCCAGTGGAATATTTCGACGACGAGGAGCTCGATGCCTTCAAAGGGCGTGGCTCCACCGATTATAGCGATGATGAGCTGGAGCAGTGGCGCGACGTGCTATACACACTCAAGTCCTCAGAGCTGATGGCATGGGAGCGCTCCATCAAGAAACGCGGCATCCAGCTCCCTGAGGTCATAAAGGAAGAACTCATATCTATAATTAATGCATAATTATGATGCATAATGCGCAATGCATTCCGTTTCTCGAAAACCACAACAATAACACTACATTCAAAGAAAAAATCAAATTATTTGTGATAAAATTTGGTTATTTCGCATAAAATTACTACCTTTGTGGCATATTCTTGAAAATGTGATAAATAGCAAAAACTATTTTTTTAGTGTTTATTTTCTATATTATTAACCAAAACCGTTTTTTTTTATGAAAAAATTCTTTTACTCTCTGGTTTTGTGTGCGATAGCTGCTATTCCAGCTTTTGCGCAGAATACCTTGACAGTGTATGACGGTGACGCAACTAACGCTTACGTTCCCGTTTACGGTTTCTATGCTGACGCATTCCAGAAGGTTGAGTTCGTAATGAACGGCGACGACCTTAGTGAAATGCAAGGCGCTACTCTTACCAAGATGACTTGGTATCTTGCTTCTCCCGCAGCAGCTGCTTGGGAAGGTAATTTCCAGGTTTATCTTAAAGAGACTGACGCTAACACAGTTAGCGCCTATGATGACTTGACAGGGGCAATCCTAGTTTGGGAAGGTCCCCTCGATGGTACTGGCAACACAATTGACCTGGAGTTTGCCAACGACTTCATGTATGAGGGTGGCAACCTGCTTGTGATTGTTCACCAGACCGTGAAGGGTACTTACAAGAGTGCTACCTTCGCAGGCGCAGAGGTTGCTGGCGCAGCCGTTCAGGGCTACAGCTACAATTCAGTTGACCAGGTTAACCTCAACAACCGTGACTTCTTGCCCAAGACTACCTTCCAGTACACTCCTGGCCAAGGCGTGATCTACTACAAGCCCAAGAACCTTGCTGTAGAGGCTGGCGTTAACGATGCTGTTGTAACTTGGGAGAATGGTGGCGACGAGACTTCTTGGGGCGTAGAGTACAAGAAGGCTGCCGACGAAGAGTGGACTGATGCTGGCACAGTAACCGAGAAGACCATCACTCTTGAGGGTCTTGAGGCTGGTGTCAAGTATGACGTTCGCGTTAAGTCTATTTATGACTATAAGGGCGAGAGCAACTGGACCCTGACTTCGTTTGCTACACTTGCTTGCGAGGAGACCGACATGGGCGAGGTTGAGTACATCCTCACCGACACTTACGGCGACGGATGGAACGGCGGAGCAAAACTCCAAGTCTTCCTTGCTGGCACCGACGTGCTGGTTCAGGAGCTCACACTGCCTGCAGCTTCTGGCAACTCTGAGCTAGAGGGCACATTTAAGCTGTGCTACGGCGTTGACTATGACCTCGTTTGGGTAGCTGGTACTTACAATTATGAGGACGGCTTCGTTCTGACTGGTCCCGAAGGCGAGACTATCTATGAGTTCGTAGCCTCTGGTTCAAGCAGTGGCGCAGTTCCAGAACCAGGTGTGCTCACTACCTTCCAAATCCACATGAACACTTGCCCACGTCCAACCGACGTTGTTGCTGAGAACATTACTTACAACAGCGCAGACATCGCTTGGATTGCTGGTACTCCTGAGCAAGACCTCTTTGAGGTTGTTTATGCTAAGGGTGAGTTTGATCCTGAGGCAATCGACATGGTTCCTGTTCAGGTTAACGAGCCATTCGTAACTCTCGAACTTGAGGAGAACAGTGCTTACAGCGTATATGTACGCAGCGTCTGCTCTTCAGATGACCAGAGCCGCTGGAGCAAAGTTTGCAAATTTGAGACTCCATTGCAGTTCCCACTTCCCGAGAACTTTGCTGTTACCGACATCACCGCTAAGAGTGCTGTTGGTACTTGGGAAGGCGAAGCAGGCAACTACAACCTGCGCTATCGCGAGATCGCTGGCTTCAGCGAGAGCTTCGAGGAAGACTTCACTGGCGACGGCTGGATGCTTTATGATGAAGAAGGCGACGGCTGGGGCATCATGCCAATCGCTGAGTACACAATGAGTGGTGTGGCTCTGTTTGCTGCCGATGGCGAGAGCTGCTTGTCAGCTTGCAGTCTTGACGACGACTACAACTACATTACTGGCGACAACTGGATCTTCACTCCACAAGTTCCTCTCAGCGGAACTCTCAAGTTCTATGCTGCTGACCTTGGTGAGGGTTATGAAGAGAACTTCAGCGTTTACGTAGCAGTAGGCGCTGGCGAGGCTCTTGAGGACTATCAGCCAATCGCTGAGGGTCTGAGCACTAATGGTGCTGGCCCATTCTCTCCTGAGACTTGGGGTGTTTATGAGTTTGACCTGAGCGCATTTGAGGGTCAGACCGGCCGCGTAGCTATCGTTCACAACCGCACTGGTGAGAGTGGCTACTATCTGTTCGTTGATATGATCTCTATCGTTGACGAGAGCGTTGGTGAGGTTGAGTGGACAGTTATGGAGAACGTTAACAGCCCAGCAACTATGGCTCCACTTAAGCCAAGCACTCGTTATGAGGCTCAAGTACAGGGCGTTTATGAGGGCAAACCAACTTCTCAGTGGACTGAGTCTGTTAAATTCATGACTCTCGCTATTGACGCTATGCCAACTGCAGTTGAGGTTACCGACATCACTGGTACTACAGCTGTTGTAAATGTTGCTGGTTCGCAAGATACCTACAACATCCGCTACCGCACTGCCGCTAAGGGCTTCTTCGAGGACTTCGAAGGCATCGCAGCTAATGGTGATCCCGCTCCTGATGGCTGGACTACTATCGATGCCGATGGCGACACTTACAATTGGTTTGCTTGGTATCCAGCAAATGCTGGTGTTGAAGAGGTTGACAACAACGGTGGAGCAACCGTTCTTGACCACATCTGCATGACTTCGGCTAGCTGGGTGAACCAAGTAGTTCTCTATCCAGACAACTGGCTGATCACTCCACTTGTTGACCTCGGTGGCACTCTGTCGCTGTGGGCACGTGGACAGGATCCAAGCTATGCTGGCGAGCACTTCGCAGTATATGTATCTGTTGACGGCAACGAGAACACTGCTGACTTCGTAGAGGTTCTTCCCGAGACTGTTGCTGGTGCTGTTTACGAAGAGTACACTGCTGACCTCAGCGAGTATGAGGGCATGCAGGGCTACGTAGCTATCCGTCACTTCAATGTTAGCGACATGTTCCGTCTGAACATCGATAACGTTTCTATCGTAATGGAAGGCCAAGAGGCTGGCGAGTGGATCACTGTTGAGAACGTAGAAGTACCTTACACTATCGAGGGTCTTGAGCCACTGACTAAGTATGAGCTCCAAGTTCAAGGTATCTATGAGGATGCTAAGGGCACTACCGACTGGACTAAGAGTGTATTCTTCACCACTACTGAGGACGTTGTTGAGCCTGTTTACTACCTGGTTGGTACATTCAACGGCTGGAGCCAAGTTGATGGCATGATCGAGTTCGTTGACAACAAGGCTGAGGGCGTAGTTCTCGAGGCTGACGCTGAGTTCAAGGTTATCACTCCAGCTGAGGAAGAAGGCGAGTGGATCTGGTACGGTGGCGAGGACGCTAACCAAGTTGGCTTCTTCTACATTGGCGAGGATCTCCTTGGTGTAAACCTCACTCTTTGCGACGGTGCAAACTTCCGCATCTATGAGGCTGGCACTTACGACTTCGAGCTCGTATATGCTAGAGACGGCGAAGTTCCAATGCTGAAGGTTACCAAGAACATTACTGGCATCAGCAACATCACTGTTGACAGCCAGAGCAACGACTGGTACAACCTCAATGGTCAGAAGCTCAACGGCAAGCCCGTTGCTCCTGGCATCTACATCAACGGCAACAAGAAGGTTATTATCAAATAAGCTTCTTAACCGTTAAACTTAAAAAATGCATCCGCCTCGGCGGGTGCATTTTTTTTAGTTCATAGTTTTGAGTTTTTAGATAAGGGTGTGTCAAAATGCAGGTTTAGTGCGCTTCGCGCAGAAATCGAACAAATCATATCAAATCAATCATTATTTTATTCTTTGATTTTAAAAAATAATTATTTGTTTGATTTGGAATTATTTGACAGATTTCTCACGCGTAGCGTGACTCCTCAATTTTGACAC
>JAFZUL010000167.1 GCA_017618355.1 Muribaculaceae bacterium | reverse complement strand
GCCCCCAAAGCAGAATCAGAAATTTCATTTTTTCCATAATCTCACTCCTCCATTTTTATTTAGTGAGAATCATACGCTTGCTTGCCACTTCGTTGCCGTCAGCGACAAGGGAGTAGATATACATGCCAGCGTTTAGTTCGCCGCCATCGATGGTCACGCTCACGTTACCTCGGTTATTTACAGGAATGGTCTTGAGCAGACTGCCCTGCATATCGAATATGTAGAGCACAGCATCTGCCACCTCGCTGCGCAGCGACATTGAGATGGTGGTTGATGAGGTGAATGGGTTGGGATGATTCTGATAAAGCGCATTCCTCAAAAAGTCGTCTGCAATCTGTGATGGCTGGTTGTTGCCCACGGCTGGTGCCTGGGCATTGACAACCGCCTGATTCAACTCAGAGTTCTCGGCTTTCAACTCCTCAATCTGCGTGTTGAGCTCGCCAATGGCATTGACCAGCAGCGGTATCATGCCTATGTAGTCGATATACATATAGCCGTCCTTGTCAGTGTGCACAAGCTCTGGATATATCTCCTTGACTTCCTGGGCTATGAAACCGAAGTGAGGGCCATCGGGCTTCTTGTTTTTTTGCAAGTTTCTGAAAAACTCAAGATTGCGAAGCTCTTTCTCACTGAGTCCAGCAGTTGGGACATCATCCAAGTCTCCATTGCCTGAGCGAGGCAGGAGCTTGTAACTGACTGGAGACAGCGAAGTTAATGTTTGCAAGCTGCTCTCCAGAGGCGTGATATCGGTCTTGAAACGGCTATCAGATGCAACAGAAATGTTGGTCGCATACACGTTGCTGTTAAAATAGAAATTATCTATAAGGTCTGGCTCATAATGAAAGATTGTATCCTGTGCGCGGTTGCCTGTGGTATAACAAATACCGATTTTGCCGTGAAGCCACAACTTGTCGGAGTCATCGCCATCAAGAAGCTCTCCAACTGACACATTCATAAAATATCTGTTTCCTGCGTCACCAATAGCAATGCGGCCGTTTGTTGAATTGCTTGTACTCTTTACATTAAGAGTGAAAGTAGTATCTTTCATGTAGTCAGCCACATTTTCATATATGTCTTGCTGATATTTTCCTACTTGCACGATGCCGAGAGAATCGACATATAACTGTGCGTTGCTTACAAATGGTATGCACATAATCAGTGCAATACTAATGAAAAATTGTTTTGTGTTCATTCTTAATGTTTTTTATGTTAGTAAATTAGTTGTTAAGTGTAATGTGGAATGTGTAGTGTGAGGAAATAATTATTTAACATTGACGAGAATCGTTATATGCCTCATTGCAATCAAATTTTGAAGAAATAATTATCTCTAACCACTAATCATTAAGTTCTGAAGCGCTTGCCATTTCAGAACTTGAATTAATACACCGTGAAGTTCCCATAATAGGTGTATCCATATACACTGTGGATAGTGATCGTGTAATAACCAGCAGGGAGGTTCGTGTAGGTAGTACTAGTATAACCAACGTGGCTTTCACCTTGCACAAGATAATATGGTGTGCCTAGAGCGTCAACGTACTCGATGTCAATAGTACCTGTTGTTCCGAAATAGACATAGAGTTCATTCAAGTCATCATCATAAGTCACATAGGGTGGTTCAATGCTGATTTGGTTGTGAGCATTGCCACCTCCACCATGATGTAATACAACATTTTTGTCATTTCTGCCATTAGCAAATGTTATCAATGCTAATAATGCAAGCGAAAATGTGATAATCTTTCTCATAGCTTTATTGGTTTTTGCGTAAATAATCACCACAAAATTCCATTTATTTTAGGAAACAAACAAATAATCGCAAGGTATTCCTGCGATTGTATAATACTGTAAATCAGAGTGTTCTAAAATTAATTAGGTACCAATATGTTTATTGTTATTAAATTCTCTTAACAACATTAAAATTAGACAAAAAAAACAAAAAATATTTCACATCATCTGCTTGAGATAATCAGTCAGCAAAATATCTAAGTTCATCTTGTCTTTAATTTTATTCCTTTTGCTCTTTACCGTTTTCGCATTTCTATAACCTTTGCAAACTGCAATCTCTGCATCATTGAATCCACAACAAATCAAACCAATGATATTAATCTCGACTGGAGATAATCTTGGATACTTCTTTTCAATGCGCTTAATAATATTGTCATGTTTAATATTCAGGTATTCATAAAGCCCATTCCAGAATTCCTTGTCACTGTCATCAATAGGTGAAACTTTATGCTCTGATTTTTTTGATAGATAATCATCAGGTTCTTTATATGTCTGTGCCATGATGTTTTTCAGGACACTGATTTGGGTAAGCATAACATTAGCAAACCGGTTATTTATATTTACAAGCTCAACATTAAGGCGATTATATTTGTCGGAATTCTCATTTCTTATTTCTTCAATCAATCTTTTTGAGTC
>JAFZUL010000166.1 GCA_017618355.1 Muribaculaceae bacterium | reverse complement strand
CGGTTATGGTTGTCGCTATAGTAATCGACAGCTTTGCTGATTAAGGTGTCGCTTGTCAGTGGAATATTGCAGCGGAACTGAGCTTGCGTGAGTAAGAGGGCGTAATATGCTTGGTTCTCTTTCCCCTTTAGAGACTTGCTGTCAATCTTCTCAAGGATAGCAAGTGAGCTGTCGGGATTAGTCCACATAAGGGTATCTGCAAGAACGAGCCTCTTGTCCACACCGCGACTGCAACTCATCACAACTGTGACGAGCAAGTACACAAATGAGATATAGAGCAGTTTGCGCATACTTTAATAATTTGAGTTTATAGTGTTTTAAACCCGAATCGGGTTAAATGCCTTAATCACAGTTATATAAAACAACAAAAAATTTTACTCTCAAAAATCCGCACTTATAACTCATAATAATAACGATAGAAATCTTATAATATTATGAAGATGAGGTATTAGTTCGTCTATCTACTCATTGATTAAAAAAAACAACTGATTGTTAAATAAAATGCTCACGCTCGCTAGGCTTTGAGCAAGCTCATGCTTTGACTCGCTTAACCGCATTTTTCTGATTGCTCTGACTATTTGGAAGTTTTTTTCTTATCAGTCAAGAATTTGAGAAATCAGAAAATTCAGATAATTCAGTTGTTTATATTTAAATCAGAGTTTTGACACACTATCTTTAAGTGCTCATTGATTACTGTTGTGAACTGCCGCCAATAGAGATTGGTCTTGTGCTCTCCTACTCCGTAGAGAGTGCCGAATTGTGCTTTTGTGATTGGCTTCTCTTGTGCCATGATTGTGAGCACTTTATCGTTGAATATCATATATGGCGGAATCCCTTTGGCTTTTGCCAATGCCTTGCGAACGTCTTTGAGTTTAGACAGTAGCACATCATCAACATCATGCTCAACATCAATGGGAAGCGTTGATTTTGCGGGTTTCTTCACTGGCACGTTATAATAGAATCTGGAAAGCTGGATTTTGCGTTTTCCATATAGCACCTCTTGACCAAATGGCGTTGATTTAAGATGGTCATCCTCTTCGTAAGCGATATAAATCAAGCCTAGCTGTAGCATTTGCAGCAGGTAGGCGTTCCACATCGCCTGAGTGAGGTCATGCCCCACGCCGTAGGTCTTGAGTTTGTCATAGCCTTTGGCAATTATCTCGCTCTTGCGTGAACCTCGTAGAATATCGATAAGTGTCATGAACCCTACTGTCTCCTGTGTTCGAGCCATCGCACTTAACGCCATCTGGCAAAGTGTAGTGCCATCAAAACGGTCGGGAGGGTTGTTGCACACGTCACAATTGCCGCAATCATGGTCGTAGCGTTCGTTGAAATAGCTCAGAAGGATGCGTCGTCGGCATACCGTAGCCTCGGCATACTGTTGCATACGGTTTAACTTCTCCACATTTATCATTGCCTGTCCCGAATTATGAGCAAAACTCATAAGAGTCTTCACGTCGCCAAACGAGTAGAACATAAGAGTGTCGGCCTGCATGCCATCACGGCCAGCTCGCCCTATTTCCTGATAGTAACTCTCGATGTTCTTGGGCATATTGTTATGGATTATCCACCTCACATTGCTCTTATCAATACCCAT
The DNA here is from genome assembly GCA_017618355.1 of Muribaculaceae bacterium. GTDB lineage: Bacteria > Bacteroidota > Bacteroidia > Bacteroidales > Muribaculaceae > Sodaliphilus. The sequence continues at coordinate 152 of JAFZUL010000166.1, read as the reverse complement.
CCCGAATGCGATAGTGGCGCATATCACTTGCAGACTGTCGTTGATGAAGTCTTGCTGCACACGCAGCTTGTCGGCAGTTGACATGCCCGCATGAAATGCTTGGGCGTCAATTCCCAGACTCTGCAGGCTAGCAGCAAGCGTCTCGGTGCTTT
>JAFZUL010000019.1 GCA_017618355.1 Muribaculaceae bacterium | reverse complement strand
TTGGCATATTGGTTTACAATACAATCTAATTCAGTTTCAATCATTGCCGAAGTGCCTATCACCATTGCTTCCTCCAGGAAACTGCTTTTACAGTTTTTGCTCACCGATTGCACTATGGTCATGTAATCGTGGTTGAATTGGTTCAAGTCATCGGTGTATAGTATATCGCAAGAGCTGATGCCGCCTTTTTTGTCGTTCACAATCACATTCACAGCCAAGCAGTCATATTTATATAACTTGTCATGCTCGGGCAGTACATAGAACTCCTCAATCGAACTTGCTGCCTTACCGATACACCAGCAGAGCAGCATGTTGAAGCTCAAGTCGTATTTTTTGCTATATCTCAGAAGCTTTGTCACGTCCATCGTCTTTACCAATGTCACCATGGGCATAGGTGAAGACATCCAGAGATTGAATGCTTCCTTGCGATTGCTGTCTTTTGGATTGATTTCAGTCTTCATAGTTTCTTTAATCCAATTATCTTCTTATTTATAAAAAATGATTTTCATAAACTCATACTCAAAATTATCAAGACGATGATAACTGTAATAGTTGGAATAATAATACTGTTTTTCATTGCCGTAAGTTTTAAATAAATTCTCACTAATCCTTATTCTCTCCACTCTCTACTCTCTACTCTCCACTCTTCCCTCAATCCTTTACACTCACTCCTCCCAGGAAGTTGCTGGCGATGATGTGGAGACAAGGAGCGCCAGGGATTGATCTGCCCACGGTCTCGTTACCTACGCCGCCAATGAAGCTGCGGCTTTTCACTATCACATTGACATTGGAAGGAACAAGCAGTTCCACGCCACCCATGAAGGTGTGGATGTCGATTTCCTCATCTTCGCTGATGACAGCCCCGCGCAGGTCAAGGCGCAAGCCACCACAGAAGGCATCGAGGCGTGCACCATGAAACTGCTCTCCATGGTAGATGTATTCATCGCCGCCAAAGCGCACGGAGCAATGAATACGTTTGCCGTACTCGCCTTGAGGCACTGGTCGCTGAAGCCATTGTTCGGGATTGCGCTGGTAACTACTTACAATTAGCTTAACGCCTATTACAAGCAGAAGGACTGGTCCCAAATATTCAGTCCAAGGATGATTCCACACCCAGTCTAGCCAGTTGAGGTGGAAAATACCCCACATACTAACCAACTTCATCAAAGCGGCAAAAATAAAAACGATTCCTACAATTGTTCTGCGTGTCATAATCTAAATTTTTTGTTTGCTAGGCTGAATTGCCTGCGCTAATATGAATAAATCAGGCTACGCCTCGGTAATGCTCATGCAAGCATGGCATTGCACTCGGCTTGCACTAATTTTGACTGCAAAATTGTAGCAAAATTACCGTTAACGCAAATTTTTGGGATATTCTGCATGTTTTTGTGACGAATGACACGCAATTGGGATGATTTGTGCGAAATGTGATGAATGGTTTTGTGGTATGGGCGATTTGTACTACCTTTGCCATTGAGTGATTAAGAATGCATCTTTATGTTATCGAATAAAGGATTAATGAGGATTATGAACATATTTAAAAGAGGTGTCGCATCGATAGTTGTTTTGCTGCTGGCGTTAACCCTTCATGCGAGCGATGTGCTGCCGGCAATGCCCGATTATAGCGATTCCACGCAGTGGTATGTGCAGGACCGTCATGCCGCTGCCGATATTTTCTATATTATTTCGACCGAAAGTGGAGACTATCTGATGCCTGATGGCCAGATGTGCCACTATGCCGACACTTATAACGATAGCGTGCGTGCGGCTCTCACTGGTGAGATGACGGGCGTGGATTGCCTGTTGAGCGGGGAGCTTAACTATTATTCGCCTTACTACCGCCAGTGCACGCTGCAGACTTTCACTGCCGACTGTCTCGTGGATGAGCGTTTGCCGTTGGCACTGGGTGACGTGAGCAGGGCTTTTGACCACTACCTGAACCACATGAATCAAGGGCGACCATTCGTTCTTGCGGGCTACAGTCAGGGCGCGATGGCGGTGCTGAAACTCTTGCAAGAGATGGACAGCACCACATTTGACCGCATGATAGCCGCATACGTGATAGGGGCGAACATACCGCAGTCTCTGCTCGAATCCTGCCAGCGCATTGTGCCCGCCAGCGGTGCCGACGATACTGGAGTGACGATTTGTTACAACTCGGTGCGTGACCCCAGCTGCGTGGTGCATCTGATAGGCGATGACAATGTGGTTGCCATCAACCCCGTGAACTGGTGTACCGATGACACACCAGCCTCGTTGGTGACAGTTCCGTCGCCAGGAAAACACGATGTGGAGCAGCCGACCGATACTCTCACCGTGCGTCTCGACCCTGAAACTCATCTGCTTTTAGTCAATGGCTACACTGGCACCGACTATGTGCTGCCGCTTATTGGCAAGGAAGGTAACTACCATTCCCGCGAGATTTGGCTCTATCGCAAGCAGCTGCGCGATAACATCGCATTGCGCACTTGGGTGTATCTATTTGGGTACATAAATAGTTAAATCTTTAGATTAAACGGTGATTATTACATTTTATGAGAACTTTTTACAGCATATTATTGCTTTCTCTCGCATTCTTTTCTATGCGAGGAGAAACCTCTGCTTTCGCTCGTGGGGCTGATGTGAGCTGGTGCACCGAGATGGAAGCCGATGGCAGAAGATTTTATAACGCCGACGGAGTGGAGACCGACATCTTTGCCTTGATGAAAGATATAGACATGAACGCCATCCGTTTACGTGTTTGGGTCAACCCGCAAGGTTTCGGCTATGGAGCATGGTGCGACAAAGCCGATGTGGTGGCGAAAGCCAAACGTGCTCATGCGCAGGGTCTTGACCTGTTGATTGATTTCCATTATAGCGATTTCTTTGCCGACCCTGGCACACAAGCTTTGCCCCTTGATTGGAATGGTTTTACACGCGAGCAAGTCAAGACTGCGATGGTCACCCACACCCAAGACGTGTTGCAAGCACTCAAAGCCGAAGGCATTGAGCCGAAATGGGTACAGGTAGGCAACGAGACCAATTCGGGGATGGTTTGGGATTACGGCAAGATTGACTGGAACAGTTACGGCAGTGACCGCTTTACCGATTATGCTGAGTTGAGCAACGTGGGTTATGATGCCGTGAAAGAAATGCTTCCTAATGCCCAGGTGATAATCCATCTCGCTAATGCTCATAATGTTGCCGACTACGATTGCTGGTTCCTCAAAGATTTCAAAGAGGCAGGCGGCAAGTTTGACATGATAGGCCTGTCGCACTATCCCGACTGCAACAACTGGAACAGCGATGCCGATGGAGCGGTGAGCAATATCAATGCCGCCCGCAACATCAAGGCAGTAGGCGAGAAGTTCAACGTCCCTGTGATGATTGTCGAGACAGGCTTCAGTCAATTCGACGAGAATAAAGCGAAACAAGTGATGCAGGACTTGTTCGACAAGGTCGAGAACCTGCCGCAATGCGTGGGCATCTTCTATTGGGAACCCGAAGTTGACGGACAGTGGAAACCAGCGTATTACAACACCGTTGGGTGGGGAGCCTACGGCATGGGGGCTTTCACCACCGACGGCAGACCCACTGCGGCACTCGATGCTTTTAATAGCAATTACAATACAGTTCCCGGTGATGTTAATGGCGACGGAAATGTTACAAGCGCCGACGTTACAGCACTCTACAATTGGATGCTCAACAATGATGCAAGCGATATTGTAAATGGCGACCAAAATGGCGATGGAAATATAACAGCAGCAGATGTCACCGCTGTTTACAACGTCCTTTTAGGAAACTAGTATTTTATTTAGTCGTTTTACAAGAATTGTATTACCTTTGCCGAAATGATAAAAGAATTATTATATGTTGGTGCAGGTGGATTTATCGGTAGCGTGATTCGTTACCTTATCTCTGTAGCTATGAGACACGGCGAAGGTGGTTTCCCATGGGGAACTTTCATAGTTAACGTTGTGGGATGTTTCGCTATTGGAATTTTAGGCGGATTAATTAACCGCAATCCCAATATCTCAACAGAAATAGGGCTTTTCTTGACCGTTGGCATTTGCGGTGGCTTCACAACCTTCTCAACATTCTCAAAAGAGTCATTGCTGCTGTTGCAAAGCGGCAACTACTTAGGGTTGTCGTGTTATATTGTGGGCAGTGTTGTGATAGGCATCTTGGCTGTTTGGCTGGGATTCTCTTTGATGAAATAAAAAAAGACTATATGTAAATGAATAAAAAGGCGATTAATTATCATACGAAAAAAACTTTTCTGCCTTCATTGTAATAAATTCAGAACGATTATTGTTTTTTTGTTGTATATTTGTAGACAATTAAAACTTATTGAATATGAAACGAATATATCTAATACTTTTATTGGGCTTGGTGGTAGCAACTGCTCAGGCTCAAATTCCGACGCCGCCCGATCCTTCCTGTGCCTATTGCGGCGTGAACCTGAGAAAGGGTGAAGCTCACAAGAGCACTTGCCCTTATTATGAGGCGCCAAAGGAAGAAAAATCGTCTTCTTCAAGTCTGAAGGACTATACCCCGATGCCTGGGATGTCGTCAGTAGAGTACACATTAATTTATGAGGTCGGTGTTAATGGAAAGAAGCCATGCAGCCATTGTCGAAGCCTGATTCACCATCCATGGTGTGAGATTATAAATATGCAAAAATGGGCCAAGGAATATTGGGCTAAAGCCGAATCGGCAAGCACCGAAGCCGCTCGCAAGCAAGCTTTGTGGGACTATAAACGCATGGTTGATAATTTGAAATTATTTATTAACCTCAATTACACTTTAGAGGATTCCAAACCTCTTCCAGAGGTGAAGAGCAGACTTAATATAAGTAGTGAAGAATATGGAATGCTTTACAAAGTGGGAGTGAGAGGTTTTAATATAAAGTGTCCTGTTTGCGGTAGCATGGCTCATGATGGGCGGTGCCCTTATTTTATGTTACAGTTGATGGCGGTTGAGGCGAAGGACAAAGCAAAAGCAACGACCACACTAGAAGAACGCGAAAAGGCGATAATAGATTTTCATGTTTGCGAGGACAACCTACTTGCTTCTTATGAACAGAATTTGAAAAAGAAACAAGAAGAAGAGGCGCAAAAAGCAAGAGAGCAAGCTCAGCAGAACACTTCTCCTGCCCCAGCCAGTTATCAGCACCTCTCGAGCGTTGACATCAAGGGAAATTACGACAAGAAACTCGGTTACGGCGATTGGGCCGCTGCCTATGGAAAGACATTCCCTAACGGAGAAGAACTATGGGTGCTATACGACCAGGATGGCAATGAAGTGGGACAATTCTCAAAGGTAGAGCCAGCATCGGTGCCTAGCGGATTAGACGTTTTCTTGGTGAGAGACTTCAATGGCAAGTGGGGTGTGTACAATGCTAGCGGTTATGCCATTATTGAGCCAGAATATGAGAGCGTTAAAGTTGTTGTCGCTCAACAAGGGAGCGAAACGCGTGAGTTTTATGACGTGACACAGCGCGATGGGCTGGGAATGTTGCGACACGGCATTATCAATGGTGCAATAGCCGACAACGACAATCAGACCATACCCTGCGTTTGCAACCGCATCGAGTTGGTTGACCGCAGCCCATCGAATTACGGTGTTTTGGCAAAAATTACGGTTGACGGAAGAATGGGCATCATGGACGCCGACGATGGTGATGTGATTATCCAACCTAGTTATTCCTACGTGAACACATACTTCACGTCTAAAGGCATGTACTTCATCGTGGGCGACGGCACAAACTTCGGAGCATATTATGCCGAGACAATGGAATTAGTAGTTTCACCCGATGCAAGCAAAACCCTTGATCAGGTGCGCAACGCTCTTGACCAGCGAGACAGATAATCCTAAATCTTTAGAACTATGTGTTTGTAGTAAGGCTGTTTTGTTGTAACTTTGCCATCGATATGAGTAGGGAGCAGAAACAGACAATCACAATTCGCATCATTAGCGTCTGCTTTGCGGTGCTGGTGCTAGCTATATTTAAGCCTTTCGGGCTTGAGGCATGGCAGTGGCAGGCCTATGCCCATCTGCTTGCTATTGGTGCGCTTGGAGTGGTTGTCTGCTTTGTAACCGAAGCGATATTGAGATATGTTCTCAGGAAGCCAGGCTCCTTTGACCGTGGAGTAAATTACATCATCCGTCGCAACCTCTGGTTCCAACTCATCAACACGCCACTTGTCACAATTATGATTTGTCTTTATAGGCATTTTGTGCTGAGTGGCATGGTAGAAGCCAATAGACTCTCTTGGGGCAATTTTTTCGAGACATTGGTAATCATGGCATTCTGCTCGTTTCTTATTGGACTGTACTGGCGTTTTAAGTTCAGAGGCCGATATTTGGCGGCCGAACTCGAGGAAATGAAGCAGATGAATGAGCAATTGCAGCGATTGCAACAGGAATCTCGTCCTAAAGAGATGATTTCTGCCGCCCAAGATGAAGAAGAGAAGAGTCCTTCGGCCGTTGAGGCTCAGCCATCCACTATCCAGCTCACTGGCGCAACCAGTGATGTGGTGACGGTATATGTGCCCAACCTGTTGTATGTTGAATCGGTGGGCAATTATGTAAAGGTGATACAATTACATGAGGGGAAAGTCGTCAGCGACATGCTGCGAGCCACTTCCAAACAAGTGGAAGAGCGGTTGCAGGATTATCCCATGATAGTACGCTGCCATCGTGCCTTCCTCGTCAACCTGCAGCAAGTGGAGCAGATTATCTCAAAGGCCGGCACCATGCAGTTGCTCATCAAGCACAGCAATGACGCCATCCCCGTCTCCCGCAGCAATATGGCTGGAGTGAAAACCGCTATAGTCCAGAGGTAAGTCGCAATTCAAAGAATAGAACAACCGCCATCAGGTGATGAACTTGATGGCGGTTGTAATTGTTGTTGTGAAAATATCTTATTCTTCGAGCAATGCGTCGTCAACTAGGTTGGGCATTGTGACTTGGAGGCCTGGGGTGCGCTCCATCTCGCGGCGGATGGCATCCATCGAGCCGTTGTTGCGTGCCCATGAGCGGCGTGCGATGCCGTTGTTCACGTCCCAAAGGAGCATCTGGCGGATGCGGCGGTCGGCATCTTCGCTGCCGTCAATCACCATGCCGAAGCCTCCATTGATGACTTCGCCCCATCCAACGCCGCCACCGTTGTGCAAGCTCACCCAAGTGGCACCGCGGAATGCGTCGCCAATCACGTTGTGAACTGCCATATCGGCGCAGAATTGGCTGCCATCGTAGATGTTGCTGGTCTCGCGGAATGGCGAGTCGGTACCGCTCACGTCGTGGTGGTCACGGCCAAGAACAACTGGCTTAGTGATTTCTCCACGGCGAATGGCATCGTTAAATGCCAAGGCAATTTTGGTGCGGCCTTCGCAGTCGGCATAGAGGATGCGGGCTTGTGAACCTACAACGAGGTGGTTCTTGCCAGCCTCACGAATCCAGTGCAGATTGTCGGCAAGCTGTCCCTTGATGTCGTCGGTAACATGTCCCATCATGTCGTCGAGCACCTCGGCGGCGAGGCGGTCGGTAACTTCCAGGTCATGAGGGTCGCATGAGGTACAAACCCAGCGGAAGGGACCGAATCCGTAGTCGAAGAACATTGGGCCCATAATGTCCTGAACATAGCTAGGATAGCGGAAGTGAGTCTCATCTTTCATAATGTCAGCACCGGCGCGGCTTGCCATTAGCATGAAGGCGTTGCCGTAGTCGAAGAAGTACATGCCATCGGCAGTTAGGCGGTTAATGGCTGCCACCTGACGGCGCAGCGACTCAAAGACGCACTCCTTGAAGCGGTCGGGCTCCTCGGCCATCATGCGCTTCGACTCCTCGAGGCTGTAGCCCACAGGGTAGTAGCCACCAGCGTAGGGGTTGTGCAGCGAGGTCTGGTCGCTGCCGAGGTCCACATGGATGCCTTCGTCAGCTAGGCGCTCCCACAGGTCAACCACGTTGCCCACGTATGCCATTGAAACCACACGTTTCTCTTCCACAGCCTTGCGGATGGCGGGGATGAGTTCGTCGAGGTTCTCGTGAAGCTCGTCAACCCATCCCTGGTCGTAGCGCTTGCGTGCGGCAAGGGGGTTGATTTCGGCTGTCACGCTCACCACTTGCGCGATATTGCCAGCCTTTGGCTGAGCACCACTCATGCCACCAAGTCCAGCGGTGACAAACAGTGGGATGCGCTTCTCGCGCTCGTCGCCCATCACTTTGCGGGCAGCGTTGAGCACGGTGATAGTAGTGCCATGCACGATGCCTTGCGGACCGATATACATATAGCTGCCAGCAGTCATCTGGCCATATTGGCTCACGCCGAGAGCATTCATGCGCTCCCAGTCGTCGGGCTTGCTGTAGTTGGGGATCACCATACCATTAGTCACCACCACGCGTGGAGCATCCTTGTGAGAGGGGAACAGTCCCAGTGGGTGACCGCTATACATCACGAGTGTCTGCTCGTCGGTCATCTCGCTCAGGTACTTCATCACGAGGCGATACTGTGCCCAGTTCTGGAACACGGCACCGTTGCCACCGTAGGTAATAAGCTCATGCGGATGCTGGGCCACTGCCTTGTCGAGGTTGTTCTGAATCATCATCATGATGGCAGCTGCCTGACGGCTATTGTGAGGATAGTCGTCGATTGGGCGAGCCTTCATCTCGTAGCGTGGACGCAAGCGGTACATATAGATGCGGCCATACTTCTCCAACTCCTCGCGGAACTCGGGTAGGAGAGTGGCATGATGCTTGGCGGGGAAGTAGCGCAGAGCATTGCGCAGCGCGAGTTTCTTCTCCTCGGGTTTCAGTATGTCCTTGCGCTTGGGCGCATGGTTGATTTCGGTGTCGTATGGCATCGGTTCGGGCAGCACGTCGGGGATACCAGCCCTGATGTCGGCAATAAATTCTTCTCTTGTCATTGTTATAGTTGTGAGTTATGAGTTATGAGTTTTCAGTTAATTACGTTCAGTCGTCAGTATTTTGCGGCAAGAACTGATAACTGACAACTGATCACTGGAAACTATTAAAGTTTTGTTTCTACTAATGCTGTGATTTCGGCTTCTTCGGCGTTGGCGCGGGCGATAAGCTCATTAGCTTCGGCGATGAGGGCATCGGCTACGGCGCGGTCTTTGAGGGAACCAGCGTTAATCTTCACGTTCATACCTGCACCAAGCACGGCTGCACGGGCAGCGAGCACGCCTACTCCAGCGTCGCTCACGCTGTTGGGGTTGCCTTCCATTACCATAGCGCGGCACAGCTCAAACACCTTCATCGACTCCTTCATGGTGCGCAAGGGAACTTGTGCTGCATAGAGAGTGGCGTCTTGGATGGCGGCGCTGCGAGCAGCCTTGTCCTCATCAGTTTTCTTTGGCATACCGAAAGCTGCCATGATGCGGTTGAATGCTTCGGTGTCCTCATCAACGAGGTGCAGCAGCTCTTTGGCGATAACCTGACCCTTGTCGGCCCACACGCTGAACTCCTGCCAACGGTCGTCCCAACCGGGCTTGTGGCTTGAGAGGTTAGCGACCATAGTGCCCAACGAGGCACCCAGTGCGCCCATATATGCCGATATTGTACCACCGCCAGGAGCAGGTGACTCTCGCGATGTCTCCTCGGCAAAGCCGTTGACGGTAAGGTCAACGAGCTTCTTAGCGCTGTCGTCCTCAATCATGAATTCGATGACTTTCTCCTTGGGGTCGAAAGGTTTGAGGTCGTCAAGGCCCAAAGAGTGGATGGCAATCTCAATGATGTCACCCTCGGGAATACCGGTGGAGCGGTGCTGCTTCTCGAGGAAGTATTTGCCAGCCTCAATAAGGCAACGCTTGGGCAGCAGGCCCACAATCTCGGTACCAGTAACGCGGATGCCGCGGTTTTGCGCGCAGCGGCTCACCTCGTCGAATGCCACGTGAAGTGGAGTAGTGTTGATGTCGGTGATATTCATCGACACCTGTGCAATCTTATATTCGTCAATATACCAACCAATCGCCTTAGTGCCCTTGAGGGTGCCGGGTTTCATGATTACGTTGCCGTTCTCGTCCTTCTTAGGAGTGCCAGTGATGGGGTTGCCCTCACGCACTGGACGGCCCTTCTCTCGAACGTCAAACGCAATGGCGTTGGCACGGCGTGTGCTGGTAGTGTTGAGGTTGAAATTGGTGGCGATAAGGAAGTCGCGGGCACCTACGGCAGTACAGCCGGTGCGAGCCACTTTCTCGTCGAGTGGGCGTGCGCCAAAGTCAGGAGCGCCATCTTTGCTCGACAGTTTCTCGGCCAACGCCTCATATTCGCCCTTGCGGCACACAGCCAAATTGCGGCGTTCGGGGGTGAATGCTGCTGCCTCGTAGCAGTAGCAAGGGATTCCAGCCTCGTTGGCAATGCGCTCAGCGAGCTTGCGTGCAAGTTCAGCGCATTCCTCAAGTGTGATGCCAGCTATAGGGATAAGCGGACACACATCGGTGGCACCCATGCGTGGGTGAGCGCCATGATGCTGGCGCATGTCGATGAGTTCGCCTGCGCGTTTCACTACGTTGAAGGCTGTCTCTACCACTGCCTCTGGGCTTCCCACGAAGGTCACCACAGTGCGGTTTGTGGCCTCACCTGGGTCCACGTCAAGCAGTTTCACGCCTTTTGACTGGCGAATAACGTCGGTAATCTGGTTAATAACATCCATGTTGCGGCCCTCGCTAAAGTTGGGCACACATTCAATAAGTCGGTTCATGTTGTTTTATAGTTTATTGTTATTTTTATTTTTAGGAATAGCTAAGATAAGAATAGTTAGGAGTGACTAGGAGCAACTATGATTCTGCATTTAACATTTAGCATTCAGCATTGCTAATAGGCTTGTCCGGTGGCTGCCAACAGGGTGTTGTGCATCAGCGACACGATGGTCATGGGGCCTACGCCGCCAGGCACGGGAGTGATGTAGCTGCACTTGGGTGACACGTTGTCGAAATCAACGTCGCCGCACAGTCGCCAGCCGCGCTCACGGGTTGGGTCCTCAACGCGAGTGGTACCCACGTCGATGACAACAGCGCCTTCTTTAACCATGTCTTCTTTCACGAAATGCGGACTGCCTAAAGCGGCAATCAGGATGTCGGCCTGAAGGCACAGCTCCTTGATGTTAGGCGTTGCGCTGTGGCACACTGTCACGGTGCAGTTGCCGGGGTTGGCCTTCTGCATGAGCATGTTAGCGATGGGCTTGCCCACGATGTTGCTGCGACCCAGCACCACGCAGTGCTTGCCGCGTGTCTCGATGCCGTAACGCTCTAGCAGCATCATGATTCCCGAAGGAGTCGCTGGCTTGAAGCATGGCAGGCCAATCATCATGCGTCCCACATTCACGGGATGGAAGCCGTCAACATCCTTACGGTAGTCGATGGCCTCTATCACTGCCTCTTCATCGATGTGCTTGGGCAATGGCAATTGCACGATGAAGCCGTCAACGCCTTTATCCTCATTCAACTCTTGAATTTTTGCAATCAGTTCTTCTTGAGTGACAGTATCTTCCATGCGGATGAGCGATGAGTCGAAGCCACACTGCTCGCAGGCTTTGGTCTTCGATGCCATATAGCTCTCACTGCCACCGTCATGGCCAACCAGCACGCCCACCAGATTTGGGCGACGGCCGCCGGCTGCCACGTGTTCTTCTACTTTTGCTGCAATCTCTTCTTTGATTTGCGCCGATATCTTCTTTCCGTCTATTATCTGCATATAGTAGTCTAAATTTTAACTTACAAAATTACGCAAAACTGCCCATACAGCAAAAACTTTCTATTATAATTAAAATTTATTAAGAGTGGAGACGTAACAATGCCACGCAAAAACATTCTTTGCGTGGCATTGTGTGTTGCAATTATGCATTGATTTTAATCGTCAAGGCTCGTCTGCAACCACACGTCGTAGATATGTGCTCTATTAGAATTTTCCAGCGGTGTGTCGTCACGGTAGGAGTTGAGCTCGCTGGTCATGAGACTGAAGCATTTGTTGTTAGAGTTATAGACCACCATACCAATCATGCCGTTCTTCACATCAAACGATACGACTCGAGTAGAACTTGCAAGGGCAGTGTATTCCTCCGTTACACTTGCTCCCAACTGATAGGTGAATATTTTATTGTTAATGTTCTGTTGTCCGTTGGTGTATTTCGAGTAGTAGAACTTGTTGCCATAGAATATAAATGGCTTGTTGTGCATGTCTTCAGCTACCGCTGATTTTCCATAAAAATATGTGGAATGTACCATGAAATTATATCGTGTATAAGAATGCATATCTACGTCGGTATATAACGTCAACCCTGTACTCGGTGTGTAGCGATAAATGAAAGATGTTTGAGTGTTTATGCCACTTGTATTACCAGTAATAGTTTCTATATAGACTGTTTCAGATGTTTGATCGAGAAACATTTTGCCAAAAATAAAATATCTATTGCCACTGGGGGTAATCGGGTAATATACAGGTGTTGACCCTGTTATAACCGCAAGGCTACTCACCACATTCTTTGAATTGGTTGAATTACCTATAGCATAGATCTTACCTGTGCTTTCACTTACAACTAAGTCGGTGATAGCAAAGTTGGGGATAGTGAGCAAGGCAGTGCTGTTTTTATAAATAGTAGTGTTTACAACCGACCCATTATCACTGCCTTCCACATCGCTATTGGTGCTTCGACTTGCCGATGTGTAGTAGTAATTACCGTTCTTGTCTCTCCACATCAAGGGAACTCCATTAAATGGGAAATATTGTGATACACGATGGTAGGAACCCGCTATCCCTGTTTTATAGGAGTTGAAATAACCTCCATTATTGGCGTTGGTGGCTCTTGCGATAGCGGCTGTTCCACCTCCGTAAAACCAATATTCATCTAAATAAGTGGTACCTTCCACCTCACGAGGATAGGATTTTGAACCATATAAGTCCTTGCGCATCATCACAGTTGCGTCATTGCCATGCACCACAACCCGTGTTGCAGCCGTGCAATTGTCATAAACACTGCTTAAGTTGGTTCTTAGTGTAGAAGTCCTATCCTGATGATTGCGCCATAAGCGAGGTTTGTCGTCAATACTGCCAGCAATCCACACGGTTGGTTCCACTTTCACCTCGTATGTGTAGGTGCAGTTGATGTTGTCCTTGGTCTTAAACTTAATGGTGAGTGTGGTAGTGCCCACTTTGTGTGCCGTGACACTCACCTGCGTGTTGTCGTAGCTGATATCAAGGATGCCACTGTTAGAAGAAGTGACGCTGGTCATGGTGCCTTGAGTGTCGGTATTGTCGCCATTGTAGGGACGTAAAATAATATTGGTTCCCACGTTGATGGTGAGATTTTGGTAAGTTGAGCCTGCATTCAGGCGGTAAGATGTTCTATCGTCGCCATTATAGTACCGCATCGAGAGGTCGCGGTTCCATGTGTTCACCCAGGGTGAATAGATGGTAATGTCGCGGCCACGGTACAGTTGGTTGGTGCCATAGTTATCGAAAGAGCAATAGCCGTTGTTCTTTGCATAGTTGAGCGTGAGCCATCCGTTGGCATAAGTGTCCTTTTTCCACACACCATAGGCGCTGCCATCACGGTTGCTGTCAATGTCAATGAGTGAAGCTTTGTGGCTGATCTGGTAATATTCATCAAGAGGTACTGCCTGGCTTGTCACTTTTTTAACAGCATCGATGTGGTCAACACTTCCATAGAAGTAGTCGCCGTCGTAAGCACCATGCACATTAATTCTAGACACGAGAGGCCTGAAAAACATTTCACTGATGGTGATGTAGAACTTGCCGTTGCGGGGAGTCAAGGTGTAGTCGACGTCGGCGTAGGTGTACCTCACGTCATGGGTTGTGGGAATCCAGTCGACATAACACTTCGAGAGGTCGGCATTCTGCACATAGATTCCGCCCACCTTGCCTCCCGAGGTCTTGAAACCCTGCTTGTTGCTTCCCTGCACATCCTTGAACACCCACTTGCCGCCCGTGCGCTGTAGGGCATAGACATTTTCGCTGTCGCCATCCACAGCGAGGAATATCACGTCGCCGTCGGCCCACTGGTGTTTGTAGTTGTCGGGCGAGTAAGAACCGACGTTGTTGTCAATGAAATCCAAAGTCCATAAATTGGAGCCGCCTATGTGTCCGCCTCCTCCGTTGAGCAGAATGTTGTAAACTGCGGTGACATCGGCGGCAGTTATATCGTTGTCGCCAGTTTGGTCGCCATAGACGACATTGCTGTAGTTGTTGTTGAGCAGCACGTCGTAAAGTGCGGTGACATCGGCTGCCGTGACCTCGCCGTCGCCGTTCACATCTCCAGAGAGAATGCCCTCGTCAATGACATAGTCGCTTGTGGTGACAGCCGTAGCTAATGACAAAAACATTGCCATAAAGCAAGCAAAAATAAGTGTTGTAATCTTTTTCATATTCTGTAATGGTGTTATGTTGTTTTTGATTATAATTGCAAAGTTAGAAGGAATAATTAAAAAATCCAAAAAATAGACTAATATTTTCGATGTGCGAGGCGAAACTTTGCTCGTTATAATATTTTTGGCGAAATTTGCCGTAAATTATCACTTACCATAAGAATCATAATGGAAGAACTCCAAATAAATTCGCTGATTACTGATCTGGCTCTGATACTCACGCTTGGCGCTGCTGCGACGATCATTTTCAAGCTCCTAAAGCAACCTGTGGTGTTGGGATATATTGTTGCAGGCTTTATCGCCAGTCCGCATTTCGCCTATTCCCCATCGGTGGGCAATGAGGCTAATATAGAGTTCTGGGCGCAGCTCGGCATTGTCGTGCTGCTGTTCTCGCTAGGACTGGAATTCAGTTTCAAGAAGCTTATCAATGCAGGTGTCTCGGCTATTGTCACGGCGCTGATTATTGTGGGCGGCATGTTGGCAACGGGCTTTATCATAGGCAAATGCATGGGGTTCACGTCGGTCAACAGTATCTTCCTGGGTGCTATGCTATCGATGTCGTCAACTACCATCATCCTCAAGGCCCTCACCGACCTGAACATGAAGCATCGCAAGTTTGTACCGGGCATCTTTGCTGTGCTCATTGTCGAGGACCTCTTTGCTGTGGTGATGATGGTGATACTATCGTCTATCGCCATCAACAAGACCGTAGAGGGCGGTGAGATGGTAATGAGCATTCTCAAACTCTCGTTCTTCCTTATCATCTGGTTTGTGGTGGGTGTGTTTGTCATTCCGTCAATTTTCCGCAAGTTCCGCCGGGTGTTAAGCGACGAGATGATGCTTATCATCGCTATGGGCTTATGCTTCGTGATGGCGATTTTCTCGGTGGCAAGTGGCTTCTCGCTGGCGTTGGGAGCGTTTGTGATGGGTTCTATCCTTGCTGGCACTAGCGAAGCTGAGCGCATTGAACGCATCATAAATCCTGTCAAAGACCTCTTTGGCGCTGTGTTCTTCATCTCGGTGGGCATGATGGTTGATCCTAGTGTTATAGTGCAATATGCCGGAACCATAGCCTTGCTCTCGGTGGTGGTGATTGTGGGCATGATAATTTTTGGCACCACTGGCATGCTTGCCACAGGCCAATCGCTGAAAATTTCTATGGAGAGCGGCTTCAGCCTCACACAGATAGGTGAGTTCTCGTTTATTATAGCCACTTTGGGCACCACACTCGGTGTGCTTGATGGCAGCATCTATCCAATTATAGTTACTGTGTCGGTAATCACCACTTTCACCACCCCGTTCTTCATCAAGGCGGCGATACCGAGCTACAATTTTGTCGAGAAACATATCCCCAAAAAATGGAATGCGCTGCTCGAGGGATACAGCAAGACGGTGAACAATGAAGTTAAGCAGAAATCACGCAATGTGTGGTCGAGTATCATAAAGCGCAACCTGCTGCGGCTACTTCTTTATTCTGTCGTGATAATAGCCCTGATATTCCTGATGAGAACCTATCTTATTCCTTTTCTCAACAATCTGCTTAGCAACGTCATGAGTGGAAGCCAAGCGTTGATACTCAGTTTGATATGCGCATTGTTCTTGCTCTCGCCATTCTTCTTTGCCATAATATCGCCCAGGCTCTCTCGCAAAGAGAAGTTGGTGCTCAAGGATTCTAATTCACCGATGATAGAGTTCCTGCCGCGACTGGTTATGGCAATTGTTGGTGGATTGCTATCAATGACCTATGTGGCATCTTTGCTTTATGGGTTCTATTCAAGTAAAGTGTCGGCAATTGTTGCGATAGTCTATTTGTTGGTGCTGATTGTCGTTTTGGCTCCTTTTTTGCGCAAGCATCTCGACCTTATAGAGAAGCACTTTATGAGCAATGTCAATGAACGTGAGAACCGCCGCACAGGCAAGGAGAACAATCTCGTGAGCGATATGCACTTGGCCTATATGACAGTGGGTTATAACTGCCCCTTTGTGGGCGAGCGTCTAAAAAATGCCGACCTGCGGCGCAAGTATGGCGTGAATGTTGTAGCGATTATTCGCAATACCGTGCGATACCCCATTCCAACGGGTAATATGCGCATCTTCCCTGGCGACCAGATAGGTGTGATAGGCACCGACGACCAGATTCAGACCCTCTTGCCGTTGCTTGACCCTAAGGATAATAATGCTGAGCCCGCATCCTCCTCTGATGTGGAATTTACTCATTTTGAGCTTACTGACAAATCGCCCTTGTTAGGCAAGAAACTCTCGCAGGCGCGGCTTAGAGATGACTATAAGTCGTCGCTGGTTGCCGTGGAACGCGGCGAAGATAATTACATCTCCGTAACACCCGATTTAGTATTTACTCAAGGCGATGTGCTTTGGATAGTAGGCGACAAGGAATTGATGAATAAGCTGAAATAGATTAAAGGTTATAGTTTATTTTTAGTAGCTAGAAATTCAAGAGTTTCTAGCTTATCTAGTTGTCCTAGAAAAACTAAAAAACTAAAAACTGATAACTGACAACTGACAACTGAAAACTGAAAACTGACAACTAATAACTATTTTGGCATATAGTCCTTATATTTCTCGTCTTCATCGATTTCATCTGGCATGAATCGGGAGCTGTCGTCGGTTGATTGGAGGCTTGTTGATGTGTGCTCTTGAGTGGGCGTTTCGGCTAGTGGAGTAGCTTGTGTGGGCTGCTCCATGTTTTCTTTTGGTCTTTTGTTTCCTATCTTGTGGAACTCGTCATGGAGAGTGTGGCCCACTTTGCCAATTTGTTTCTTGCCCGACTCGAAGCGCTTGTCGATGCGTTCCTCTATGCGCTTGTTAAACTCAAACGGCATGAGCGATATCAGTGCCGAGATAAAGGCGAGAATCGTCAGCGTGGCGCTCAGATAAAACCCCGACCGTAAGCCATCGATAGGCATTCCTTCGCTCATTTCAGTGTCGGCGATAACTTCGGGGTTGTGAACTAAAGGTAGTCCCTGGAATTTTGTAAGCATATTCACAAAGAAGAAAATCGCCAGCAAGATGAGGAGGGCGTCGATAATGCCCCACCAGCGACTACGCAGGCAGTTAAAACCAATAGCGAGGAATAGAGTTATAAAAGGTGTAAGAGCATATACGGTATATCCTTTGAATGTGAGCAAGCTGGCCGAGAAATCTAAGCCAGTGATACTGCCCATGTGAGAAATCTCCATAATAGGAAGAAACACATAGCACACCAGCGCAAGCACGAGGAGTATGTTGGTAATAGGTTTCATTGCAAATACATTATTTATATAATAACTGCGAAATTAGTGATTTTAGTGTAAGAGCAATTAAAAAAGTTTTCAGTTCTCAGTTGTCATTTTTTCTAGAATTTCTAGATTTTCTAGAACCTCTAGGGCATCACACAAGAAAATTCTTAAATTATGTTAAGAAATTTGGAAAATGGAATGTTTCTGTTATACCTTTGCAGTGTACTAGTTAAGTAGTACACTAGTTTGGTAATAAATCAATCATCAAAAAATACTACTATTATGTTTTCACTCAACAATTTAAGTTTTAGTTACAAGAAGCGCGGTGGAGAATTATTCCACGATTTGTCGCTTGAATTGACCGCTGGCAACATCTACGGCCTGCTCGGTAAAAATGGTGCTGGCAAATCTACCCTCATTAACCTAATGACAGGTTTGCTCACTCCCATGAGCGGAGAGGTGACTCTCGATGGCGTGAACGTGCGTGACCGTCTCCCCAAGACAATGAGCGACATCTATTTGATTCCTGAGGAGTTTGACCTGCCACACCTCACCTTGAAGCAATATGTCAGCATCAACACTCCTTTCTACCCCAATTTCTCGATGGACGACCTGCAGCGCTACCTCGACATCTTTGAGATGGGCGGCGACATGGACGTGAAGCTTCACTCGCTGTCGATGGGCCAAAAGAAGAAAGTGTTCCTAGCTTTTGCCTTTGCCACCAACACCCGCGTGCTCATTATGGACGAGCCCACCAATGGCCTCGACATTCCCAGCAAGAGTCAGTTCCGCAAACTCGTCACAACTGGTATGACCGACGACAAGATGATGCTCATCTCCACCCATCAGGTGCGCGACATCAGCGAGATTCTCGACCATGTGACGATCCTCGACCAGAGCAGAGTGCTGCTTAATGCTTCGATTACCGACGTGATGAGCCGCTTGGCGTTCCGGCCCATGCAGGAAGGCGACCAGCCTCTCTTTGTCCAGCCTAGTGTTATGGGCTCGCTCGTGGTAGTTCCCGCCCAGCCCGACGAAGAGACCGCCGTTGACCTGGAGATGCTCTTCAACGCCACCCTACAGAATCCCGATGCTATCAACCAATTGTTTAACGCCTCAAAATGAATAAAACTATGAATACCGTCAGCCAAAAATTCAACTGGAGCCGTTTCGTGGCTACTCTGCGTAAAGAAGTTTTAGAGAACAAACGTGCTATACTTTTTTCAGTAATCGGCATTTATGCCTTCCTTACAATTTTCATGATTTTGGGCAACTGGACAACGCAAACTCCAGCTGAGAGCTCATTTATAATAGCCAAAAGGATTCCGCATCTCTTTGTGTTTATGATTCTCTCATTTGTTGTTTGTGCCATGTCGTCGATGGCTTTCAGAGGATTGACAACCAAGCAAGGACGCACCAGCTTATTGATGTCGCCGTCATCTTCTCTTGAGAAATATCTTGTCAACGTGCTTATCTATGTGGTAGCAACATTGATAGTTTTCTTTGCCTGTGCCCAACTTGCCGATCTCACTCGCATCGCAGTATTAAAGCCATTTGAGGACAAAGATTTTGTCGTGCCAGGACCCATTAATTTTTTGAATTGTTTCTCTTTCGCTGGCGGTTTCTCTTTCGCTGGCGATGATGTTAAAACAACAGATACCGCATACTGGATGAGCATGGCCATGATTATCGGCACCATAGCCAATGCCGCGATCTACTTCCTCGGCAGTGTGGTCTGGCCCCGCTTGTCGTTTCTCAAGACTTTTGTTGCTGTCTTTGCCGTGCAGAGTGCTATAATGATAATAGTTATGGTAGTTATTAATGTGTGCTCTGAGCCACAAGTGTTTGGAAGGTGGTTCTCCCAATTCATTAAAGATGGAAGTTTCTTTCAACTGTCATGTGTTATATCAACAGTTCTGACAATAGTGTCTTTCGCACTGTCATGGTACCTGTTTAAGCGTAAAGATGTTGTTTCATTAAAATGGTGGAAATAAGCTATGAACTTCAAGGATAACAAAGCAATATATCTGCAGATAGCCGACCGCATCGGTGACCTGATCCTCTCGGGGGCTTTGCCCCCAGAGAGCAAGGTGCCCAGCGTGCGAGAGTTGGCAGCTGAGATTGAGGTCAACGCCAACACAGTGGCACGCACCTACGATTACCTGCAGCAGAGCGGCATAATCTACACCAAGCGCGGACTGGGCTACTTCGTGAGCCCCGACGCTAAGGAGAAAATCGTCGCTATTCGCCGTGAGCAGCTCATGCATGGCGAGATGGACTACTTCCTGGGACAGCTTAAGGCTGTGGGCATTACACCCGTCGAACTTCAGAAAATGTATCAAGATTTTCTTGCCAAATAACGTTCGTTAAGATATTTTTGGAAAAATCAATGAAGCAAATTGCGCTGCTATTGCGTCTAATGGATAAAAAACTTAGAAAAAAAGAGAAAAATGAAAAAACTTGTAATTTTATTGATGTCTATCCTTTTCGCTCTTGCTGCCGTGGCGCAGCCAATGAGCGTGCAGTGTCAAGTTAATGACAGCGAGGGTGAGGGGATTCCCTTTGCTACAATCTACATTTATAACAGTAACGATACAGCCACAGTGCTGTCGAGCGACGTGAGCGACGCCTTTGGCGTGGTGGATCACAAAATCGCCAAGCCCGGCTCTTATATCATGAAGATTTGCTTTGTGGGTATGACCGAGGAAGCACGCACATTTGAGGTGAGCTCAAAGGCTCCTGTAGCCCAGTTGGGCACTATTGTCCTTTCCACCTCATCTACTATGCTTAAAGAAGTGGTGGTTAGCACTCAGCGTCAGCTTGTCAAGACCGAGATAGACCGTCTCGCCTACGATGTTCAAGCCGATGCCGACAGCAAGACCAACAGCGTGCTCGACATGCTCAAGAAAGTGCCTATGGTCACTGTCGATGGCCAGGACGAGATAAAGGTGAAAGGCTCATCATCTTTCAAGGTGTTCCGTAACGGCCACCCCGATCCCAGTTTGAGTGGTCAAAACATGAAAGAGATTCTCAAAGCCATTCCCGCCAGTATGATCAAGAAGATTGAGGTCATAACCGATCCAGGAGCGAAATATGACGCCGAGGGCACCAGCGCTATACTTAACATCGTGATGGCCGACGGAGGAAGCATGAATGGCGTGACAGGAACAGTAGGTGTTGGCGTTGACAATACCGGAAGTGTGAATGGTAATGCCAACATCACCTCTCAGATAGGCAAGGTGGTGACATCTATCAACTATGGTTACATGGGGCAGAACCGCCACCGCAGCCACAATATCATGGATAATGAGACTAACTATGTGGGCAGTGGCAACAAGCTTTCGAGCCATAATGATTCACGTGCAAAAGTCAACGTACATTATGGTGACCTTAGCGCCAGTTGGGAACCTGACACAATGAACCTTGTTTCGCTATCGTTTGGCGGTTTTTACTATGACTATCGTGGCGACGGCGTGAACAATGCCCTGATGAGCGACCGTGACGGCAATATCCTTTACAATTATACTACCATTGGCCATGCTCCCAAGGGTGATTTCTATGATCTGCACGGCCGTCTCGACTATCAGCACAAAACTCATCATCCTAATGAGGTAATCACTTTGAGCTATATGCTCTCGACTAATCATAACGGTAGCAAGACAATCACTACTTTTAGTGATATGCTCAACTGCCCGTTCCCTTATACCGGACAGACTACCGACACCAAGGAGAATTTTGCCGAGCACACTTTCCAGTTTGACTGGACAAGGCCTTTTGCTAAGTATCACAAGTTTGAGACGGGTTTGAAATACATCAACCGTTTCAACAAGAGCGAGGCTGCATTTGAATATATCGGAATGCCCGAGATGGATAATGTTACCCTCTTCAACCATCGCACTCATGTGGCAGCAGCCTACGTGAGCCACACCTTCAGCAAAGGCAACTGGACTACTCGCGAGGGATTGCGCTATGAGTATAGCCGCTTGAACGCCGAGTTCCCTGTTAAACCACAGGACAACTATCACCGCAATCTCAGCGATTGGGTGCCTGACCTTAGTCTGGAGTATAAGTTTGACTGGGCTCACAGCCTTAAACTCAACTACAGCACCAGCATCCGGCGTCCTGGTATCAGCTACCTGAATCCTGCTGTAAAAGAGGACCCAACATCTCGTTCCTTTGGTAACCCTCACCTTAGCAGTTCACGCAACCACTCCATCACACTCACCTACATGCAGATAGGAGCAAAACTTACGTTCAATGTTAGTCCATTTATTTCTTTCAGCAGCAACGAGATTACAGGAGTGCAGTATGAAGAAGATGGCTTGATGGTATCGACCTATGCCAACACCCTCAAGAGCCGCTCTGTAGGTGTCAACGGATTCTTGCAGTGGACAATAGGTCCAAAAACCAGCTTTGTGTTCAACGGCAATGTGGCACACAACCGCTACCGCAGCGACGAACTGGGTCTCACCAACCAGCGTTGGAGCTCATTCTTCTATGCACAGCTCAACCAGCAGTTGCCTTGGAAACTCAGGCTGAGCGTGAGTGGCGGCGAATGGAACGGTGGAGTGGAGGGACTCTACGGCTACAATGGTGGCACTTGGTTCTACAACGCATCATTGCAACGCTCGTTCCTCAAGGAGGACCGCTTGACTGTGCGTCTGAGCGCTGACCGTTTCTTCAGTGGCAAGTATAGTAGCTTTGAGAGCCATACCACTCAGGGCGATTATACTGGTGTTAATAAAGTTAACTTCCTCTCTCGTGGTTTCAAAATCAGCATAAGCTACCGATTTGGCTCGCTCAAGGCACGCGTTAAGCAAACCGACAAGACCATCGAAAACGACGACTTGGTAGGTGGCAGCAAGCAAGGCGGCCAGCAAGGACAAGGCGCTCAACAAGGTGGCCAAATGGGCAATTAATTAATGCACAATTAGTAAAGCATAGTTAGTAAAAAGATTCATACGGTAATAATTTATTTTTCAGCGGCATGGCACATAACAGAACGCCATGCCGCTGAGCTTTTTTTGTGATTTGCTACACTTTTAGGGGCGAGTTTTGCAGGTTTCATTAAATTTAGATTAATTAGGCTACACCGAGGAGATAAAAATGAAAATCTTTACTTTTCATTTTGTATTTCTCTCGGTTTGCATTAAATTTGCAATCTTAAAGTTTTGAGATATGGAATTCCGGACAATGATACACCCTCGTGAGGACGAGCATTTCATGCGTCACAGCGACAAGATGCTGCTCATCGGGTCGTGCTTCAGCGACAACATTGGAGCAAAACTTAAGGATGCTATGGTTGATGTTCTTGTCAACCCCTTTGGCACAATCTTCAATCCGCTGAGCATTGCTGCTGGCGTGGATAAGATTATCGACAACGCCACGATAGCCGGTATGGAGCTGTTTATGAGCGGTGGCGTGTGGAACAGCTATGACTTTCACTCGCGATTCTCGATGGCAAACAAGGACGCCGCCTTGCAGCGCATGAACGCAAGCATCAGTGAGGCTCACGAGCATCTCAAGGACTGCAACACGCTGATTCTCACACTCGGCACTGCTGTGGTGTATCGTCGTCGTGACACGGGCGAGGTGGTGACCAACTGCCACAAGGTGCCGCAGCAGGAGTTCACGCGTCGATTGGCTAGCGTTGAGGAGATTACCGAGGCACTTTCGCGAGCTGTGCAGCGACTGCATGAGTTCAACCCGTCGCTGATGATTCTGTTCACCGTGAGCCCCATCCGCCATATCGCTGATGGCCTTGAAATGAACTCGCTGAGTAAAGCTGTGCTTAGGGTTGCCATCAACAATGTGGTGCGACAGTTCAAGGACTTTGTGCAGTATTTCCCTGCTTTTGAGATTGTGATGGATGACCTGCGCGACTATCGGTTCTACTCTGCCGATATGGTGCATCCTAGCGAGACAGCAATAGAGTACATCTGGCAGACGTTCCAGGCGACTTACTTTGACGACCGTTCCACACAGGCGATAGCCCGCTGCGAGCGCGTGAGCAAGCGCCTCAAGCACCGCCCCATGAGCAACAACCCCGACGTGGTGGCACGCTTCAACGCCGACACCCAAGCAGTAATCGCCAATCTAAAGAAAGAATACCCTTATATTAAGTGTTAAGTCTTAAGTGTCAAGTGTTAAGTGCCTCACTTACCTCTTCGCTCTGCCCTCCCTCCTCTCAACTATTAACTATGAACTCTTAACTAAGAACTAATATGAAATACTCCATTCAAGAAATAGCTCAGGTGCTGGGCATTGAAACCAGCGAGTTGCGCAACAAGAAGGCCGAGGTGAGTCTGCTGCTCACCGACTCACGCTCGTTGACTTATCCCGCCGAGACTCTGTTCTTTGCTCTGCCAACCAGCAATGACGACGGCCATCGCTATGTCAAGCATCTATATAACAAGGGAGTGAGGAATTTTGTCATAGAATATAGCGGCAATATCGACATCAACGCCATGCGCGAGGCCAATTTTCTCAGGGTGGAGAGTTCGCTCGATGCTATGCAGGCTATAGCTACCTACCACCGCAAGCGATTCCGCATTCCCATCATCGGTATCACAGGCAGCCGCGGCAAGACCACCGTCAAGGAGTGGCTCTACCAGCTTATGAGCGAGGATTACCACATCGTGCGCTCCCCGCGCAGTTTCAATTCGCAGATTGGAGTGCCACTATCGCTTTGGGACATCGATGACAATACCGACCTAGCCATCATTGAGGCAGGCATCTCCACCACTGGCGAGATGGCGAGGCTGCAAGCCATGATACGCCCCACGGTGGGAGTAATCACCAACATTGGCGACGAGCATAACGACGGTTTTGCGTCGATGCAGGAGAAAATAGAGGAGAAGGCTAAGATATTGACCAGCTGCGAGAGCATTGTGTATTGTGCCGACGACGAACTGGTGACAAGTACCATAGAACCCATATTTTATGTGGCACAAGAGTTGGCTTGGTCTAAAAAAGATGACAGCAAGTTGTTGTATATCAACAAAATCGTAAAACGCAACAATCGTGCTAAGATGGAGTGTGTGCACGACGGCGACACCTTTGTCCTCGATGTGCCGTTCTCCAGCGACCGCGACATGGAGAATGTGGCTACCTGCGTGGCGGTGCTGCTCTATTTCGGTATGAGCCACAGCACGATAGTGGAGCGCGTGAAGCGGCTGGCACCAGTGGGCACGCGCATCAATGTGATAGAAGGCGTGAACGAATGCACCATCATCGCCGACGGCTACACCAGCGACTACAACTCACTGACTCCCGCTCTCGACTTTATGCTCCGCCGTTGCAATTCGCAGCAGCACACCACAGTGATTTTGAGCGATTTGCTGCCCGAGACGTTTGTGGATGACGAACTTTATATCCGTGTGAGCGAGCTACTCAACAGCAAGGGCATCACACGGCTTATTGGAATAGGCCCCGATATGTGCCGCTACAGCAAATATTTCAATTCGGGTAAAGACTTGTTCTTTGAGTCAACCAATAGTTTCCTCGAGAGCATGAGTCAAGGTGACTTCGACAATGAGACGGTGCTGATTAAGGGTGCTTCAAACTTTGAATTCTACCAGATTGTGGAGATGCTCGAGGTGCGCCGCCACCAGACTGTTGAGGAAATTGACCTTAACGCGCTGGCTCACAATTTCAAGTTCTTTAAGTCAAAACTCAACTTTGGCACAAAGACCATCGCTATGGTTAAGGCTTCGGGCTATGGCACTGGATCCTACGAGATTGCCAAGACGCTGCAAGACTGCGGCGCTACCTATCTCGCTGTGGCTGTGCAGGACGAGGGTGTTGACCTGCGCAAGGCGGGCATAACATTGCCAATCATAGTGCTCAATCCTTCTACAGTTAACTACAAGGCGATGTTTGACCGTTACCTCGAGCCTGAGGTTTATAGCATTCAGGAGGCTCGTCAGCTTATCAAGGAGGGTCGCAAATATGGTGCGAAGAATTTCCCTGTGCACATCAAGATTGACAGCGGCATGCACCGATTGGGCTTCACGCTGGAGCAGATACCCGAACTCGTTGACCTTCTCCTGAGTCAGGATGTAATCATCCCGATGAGCGTGTTCTCCCATTTGAGCGTTGCCGACGAACCCGAGCAAGACGACTACACCCACGCTCAGGTGGAGTATTTCGAGGAGTGTGCTAGGCAGTTGCAGGCGAGCTTCTCACACCACATCATGAAGCACATACTCAACACTACGGGCATAGTGCGCTTCCCCGACTATCAGATGGATATGGTGCGCATCGGAGTGGGGCTTTATGGCATAAAGACGATATACGATGGCAGCGAGGATGCTCTCCTGCCGGTGGCAGAGCTCAGGGCGGTGGTAATATCCATCAAGAATTGGGAGGCTGGAACAACGATTGGCTATGGCCGCCGTGGTGTGCTTGAGCGCGACTCTCGCATCGCTACAGCCTCTATTGGCTATGCCGACGGCATGGACCGTCACTTCGGTAATGGCGCCATCAAGGTGTGGGTAAACGGCACTCTGTGCCCCACAGTGGGCAATATCTGCATGGATGCCTGCATGATTGATGTCACCGATGCGCAATGCGAGGTGGGCGATAAGGTAGAAATCTTCGGCAAGCACAATCCCATCGATCAACTTACTGAAGTGCGCGGCACAATTGGCTACGAAATCCTCACCAGCATCTCACCAAGAGTGAAACGCGTCTATTTCAGGGAGTAACACACTAGAGCTAGTGCTTGGCTTTAGGTCTGTTACGTTGCCAACGCAACAGACAGGACAAGGACAGCGGCGCTCAACTCTGCTAAAATGCAATCGCTTTTTAGCAGAGTTGAGTGCTTTTTCTCTTTTTTGAGGTGCAGAGTTATCCCTAAGCCTTATAACTCTACATTGATGCTTGTGGTGCGGAAGGAGAAGAGGTTGTCGCTGAGGCTGGGATTGCTGGTGTTGAGGGAGAAGTTCTTTTGTGAGCGGGCATTTATCACTGGCACTATAAATTCAATGTTTTTGCCATCGCTTGTGGTGGAGAATGCCACTGGCTGGTTTTTCTCGTTGAGCAGCGTGAGTGAATCGACCGACTGAGCATCAACGTGCTGCATTATCTCATCGACGGCGACATGTACCACCACGTTAGTGGTGTCGTTATTGTGCTCGTTGGTGATTAGGATATTAACGGTGCTTTTGTTGGCACATGCGACAAACAGCATTGCCATTGTCGCCATTGTTGCTATAGTCACTATTATCTTCATTGATGTTTCTCCTCTATGCTTTGGATACCGTCGCGGCGCAAGCACACACGATAGCGCTTGTACTCGCTCTTATCCTCGTATTTACATTGTATGATAAAATTCAGATAGTAGGCTTTGTCGCCGCTGGTGTAACGGTTGGCGGCGTCGCCCTTATTCACGTATAGCGGCACTGTGGGGTTGTCCATCTTGCGCATGAAGCCTGCAAGGTTGAAGCGCACGATGTTGTTTATGCCGTTGATAGGGTATGCCGAGAGCTGATCCACGGCTTTGCGTTTGAGGTGGACGTACTTACGGTACTGAATCACCTGCTCATCCACTCCACGGTTTACTACGAGCGGATTCTTGCGGGCGCGTTTCTCGTTGACATGGCGCGACACGTCTTGCGGCGACACGAAATCGAAGCCTTCTTTCACCTTTCCAATCTTACGCAGCCCCACGCGTATAGTGATTAGGTAATCGTAGAAGCGGCTGCCTAGGCCATGGGCGAAATAATTGCGTATCAGGTCCTTGATTCGGTCTTTGAACATATAGCTAATTACCAGGGCAATGAAGAACGGCAGCGTGAAGTTACCGTAGGTCTGCTGAAAGGCAAATGACACCACTGTGGCAAACACCATCGAGATTCCCGCTGCCACGCTGAATGCCACCTGCTCAAGGAACGCGGTGTTGCGGCGCTTGTGGGTGGGCAGGTAGAGGTTGCTCTCGATGTATTTCTTGAGCTGGCTAGCGTGATACACAAACTGGCGGTTGCCGTCGGGGCTGTCGGGCTCCACATCCAGATATTTGCGGCTCTTGCGGTATTTGTGCTCGCTGTCAAGCATCTGAGTGAGCATTGACAAGAGCGGTCCACCGCTTCTCTCGCGAGGGTTCAGGAGTTTGACGATTCGTCCCAAGTGCTGCTCAATGATGTTGGAGATAAACTCATCGCCAAAGTCGTAATAGACAACCACTTGCTGTCCCTCGTCACTCTCAAGAAGGGTAGGGCGCAATGAGCGATACATATCCGCCACAGCTTTGGCTTGCTCCACGAGGTCGCAGGCGAGGCTACGCTGTACCTCTTCGTTGGTTTGACGAGCGATTCTGATATATGCGTCACGCACGCTGCTCTTGACGATAGAGGCATACATCTTGACCTCGGTCTCAAACTCCTTGTTGGTGTTTACCGGGTTCTCGCACGCCTGCTTGATGCGTGTGAACGGCAGTGAATGCACATCAGTGAGTTCTCTCAGCTCATATCGAGGTGTGATAAGTCGCAGGTAAGATAAAGTGTCGCAGTAGAAAGTCTCTTTGCTATAGGTGTGCTTGTTCACATCAAGCCGCTCGGGGATGAAAATCCACGTGTTCATGTAAAAGTCATCGTAGGTCTTCCCGTCATTAGGCAGGAAACCCACTTTAAACTCCAGCGTGTTGCTGTCATGAATCTTTGGCTTGATGTCAATCATTTGAGTTATCAGTTGTCAGTTATCAGTTATATAGAATTTACTTAACACTTTACACTTATCACTTAGAAAAAGACTCCATCAGTATAACCGAACCACCTCAGCACGGTGTCACCCCACACGATTATCATCAGCCAGCTGATAAACATCATGGTGATACCAAACTTGAAGGTGTCGCTGATGCTGTACTGGTTAGTGGTGTAGAGTAGGGCTGCGGGCTTGCTGTTGAACGGCAGCACATACACATGGCCCACGAGCAGCGCTACGGGGAACGCCAGGCTCATGATGGGGTAGCCGTTGCTCTGAGCCACGCCAATTGCGATTGGCACGAAGATGAGGGTTAGCATCGTCTTCGACTCAAAGATGAGCGAGAAGAGCAGGATGCTGCCGGTGAGGAGTAGGTAGATAACCCAGAATGGCGTGCTGGCACCGATGCCTAATGCGCCAAAGAGGGCGTTGATCATAGTGCCAGGAAGTCCTGTCGCTTCAAGTCCCGCTCCGAGGGTATAGGCGCCAGCCGAGAAGAGCAGCAGATGCCAGGGTATATCCACGTCGTTCCACTTCACGATGCCGATTTTGGGCAGCAGAGCCACCACAGCGCCCATGAAGGCTACTGCCGTCTGGCCTATGCCGTGATAATCTCCAGTGGCCCACAATGCGAGCACCGTCACGAAGATGGCTACAGCACGGTATTCTTGTCCGCTCATTTTGCCGAGTTTGTGGAGCTCTTCGCGCAGTCGGTCCATGCCGCCTTCAATCTGTGGCACACGCTCTTCTTTCTTGAGGGGGAAGAATATCTTAGAGCCCACAAACCAGCCAATGAAGATGAGGATGATGTTCATGGGGAAAGCCGCCATAAACCAATTTTGGTAGCTGATAGAGCCAATGCCCAGCGCACCTCCGATAAGAGCTCCAGCAAGTAGTGTAGCACCCGAGCCAGTTAGGAAGGAGTTTGCACCCAAGTTTATTTGGAACAGGTTTTGCAGCACCAGGTTACGACCAAAGTTGTTGCGATTGCCCTGGCTGGCACCATATATAGCAGCCACTACCATGAAAATAGGTAGCAAGATGGCGGCCTTGGCGGTGGTAGCCGAGATAAATGCCGATAGCACCACATTGATGACAATGAAGCTCAGAATTATGCCATTTGTGCTCTTGCCAAACTTTATCACAAACCATAGCGCGAATCGCTTTGCCACTTGCGTCTTGACAAGCATACTCGCTAAGATGAACGACAGGATGTTGAGCCACATCACAGGGTGACCCAGCTGGGCGTAGGCCTCCTTGTCGCTCGTCACCCCGGTTAGCACAATCATCATTATGACTATCAGCGAGGTGAGATAGTTGGGGATGGCTTCGGTGATCCACAGGATAATGGCGGCAGCAAATATTGCGAGCATCGCATAGTTGATGTGCAAGAATTTGTCGTGGGTGGAAGCGGTGAGCTGGTCTTTCTCAGCGTCAGTTAGGTCTCGTTTGGTCTCCTTGCCGCTTTTATCCACCTCTACCGCGATTTTCTTCTCGGCCTTCTTGTACATCTCGTCATAGCGCTTCACGGCTCCGTCGGCAAGCTCGGTGGTCTCCTTGTTGGTGTCGATTCTGTTGATAAAAGGAATATCGGCAAAAAAGTAGATGACCACAAAGACGAGTATCGCCAGCGGCCCGCCTATGCGCTGTAATATCTTCTCAAAGCCCGACTTCTGCATCTTGGGCAGTTTCTCGAGCTTGTAGTTGTTCATGTCAAGAGGATCAAAAACCGCTTCTTGTTTGGTTGCTTCTTCCGCCATTTTTTAAGGTCTTTAGATAAAAAGTGTCCTCAAAAGAACTGTCCCTTTGAGGACACTAAGTTGCAAGTCTATTAAAATTATGGATTATTTCCAGTTCTTATAAGGGTTCTTCATGAGCATGGAGTTGTAGTACTTCACGTCGCCGGTAACCTCCTCGCCAAGCCAGGCGGGACGGTCGAAGTCGGCATCCTCGCTAGGCAGCTCCACCTCGGCAACGGTGAGACCCTCGTTCTCGCCGTAGAACTCGTCAACCTCGAAGGTGCGCTCGCCGGCTTTCACCAGATAGCGTGTCTTGTCGATAACTCCAGGTTCGCAAATCTTGAGCAGTTCCATAACCTCCTCGGCAGGAATCTCTTTCTCCCACTCAAAGCGGCTGGCGCCACTCTCGTTGCCGATGCCCTTAACGGTGATAAAGCCCTTCTCGCCTTTAACACGCACGCGTACTGTGCGCTCGGGAACCGAACTTAGATAGCCTTGAATGATGCGTGTGGCCTTGAAAGCCTCATCTTTGAAATCACCCTTTACCAAGAATTTTCTTTCTATCTCTTGTGCCATAATCGTATCAGTTATTAGTTTTTATTGATTTAGAATTTCACTAATCTCTAATCGGCGCGAAGCGCCAACTAATCTCTAATCCTTAATTAGCCAGAGGTTTGTTAATCATACCAATCACGCGCTTGATGGCTTGCAGGTAGTTGATGTTCTCAACGCCCTCAAGGCCACAGTCGGCGATGGTCTTCTTGATGTCCTCAATCTCGGTGCTTTCGCTGTTGATGGTGCGAACCATAGCGCCATTGATATAAACCTCGCCAGTCTCGCAGATGGTGTCGTTTACCATGTAGCCATAGCGTGCCTTCTCAACCTTAACAGCCTGCAGGTCAGGATGCTCGTCAATCATCTGGAGGAACTCCTCAAGTGTATATTTCTCTTTGGTGAGCTCAGGCATTCCTTCTACCTTGAAGGCTGGGAATACCTCTTCTCTCAACACCTGTGCGCTGATGGGGAACTCGCCCTTCATCAAGGGATTCCACTGCTCGAGGCCGTCAACTTCCTGAACGAAGGTCTTGATATCCATCTTGCCGTCGCGTATCTTAGTGTTGTTCACGTCGTTGGTACGGCTCACGATGTAGGTCTCGGTGCTGTGGCGCTCCCACACTTTCTCGGGAACAGGAGCACTAAGGCGAGCCATGCGCTTGCCGGCTTCGCAGAAGCAGCGACCGAAGCTACGGAACTCAAAACGTGGTTTAGAAATTTCACCAATCTTTAATTCTTCTTTTGCCATTTCTTATAGGATTTTTATTGATTTTGGATTACTTTTTGCTTGTTTTTGAAAAAGTTGGCAGGCAGCGCTTCGACAGCCTGCCAACTCACGAGAAGTTTTATAGATTGTGTTTACTGTACTATAGTGAGATCTTCGGCACCAGTGTCGGGATTCTTAGTGCCCAGAGTCTTATCGGCGATCATGAACTGGCCGGTGCCGTTAGGACAACGACTCCAGGTCTGCTTGTTCTCGGTGTATGCTAACCCATTGTATGACGAACCGTTTCCCCAGCCTTCATCGCCCTTAATGCCACGCTGGAACTTAGTTACGAGGTTACCGTTGGGGTCATAAACCTCCATGAGAACATTTTTCTTA
>JAFZUL010000165.1 GCA_017618355.1 Muribaculaceae bacterium | reverse complement strand
TGGCGGGAATTGAACCCGCGACCTCATCCTTACCAAGGATGCGCTCTACCCCTGAGCTACATAGGCAGTCCATTTTTCGTTAGAGCGGAAGACGGGGCTCAAACCCGCGGCCCTCAGCTTGGAAGGCTGATGCTCTATCGACTGAGCTACTTCCGCAACTTTCATTGTGTGGGTAGAGATGGATTCGAACCACCGAAGCGATGACGCAGCAGATTTACAGTCTGCCCCATTTGGCCACTCTGGAATCTACCCAAAACCTTTCAAAGAGCTTTTCTTGAGCCTCTTGTCGGATTCGAACCAACGACCCCGAGATTACAAATCACGTGCTCTGGCCAACTGAGCTAAAGAGGCGATATTCGACTCAAAAACCCCACTTGGGGGCTTTATTGCGGGTGCAAAGTTAGACATATTTTTTTAACTGGCAAAACATTCCTCACTTTTTTTTCAAAAAAAATTTATCACAACATCACAAAACAATAAATACAGCGTTGATTTACTGCACATTACGCATACACAACAAATTTCACATCCATCACCCTACCGCTGCGACCATCGCTGCATCCTGCGCCACAGCCACCCTCCACACACATTATTAAATATAATATATAGATCACCGCCCGCCAAACGGGGCAAATAGCATGAAAAACACGCAAAAAACACTTTTTTCTTGCAAAAACCGAAAAATGCTATTATCTTTGCACCGCAATTTTGTCAGGCGCATTTAAAGTCTACAAAAACCAGCTGCTCGGATGGTGGAATCGGTAGACACGAGGGACTTAAAATCCCTTGGCCATTGCGGCTGTGTGGGTTCAAGTCCCACTCCGAGTACTGAATGGGGGACTTCGTCAATGAGGTCCCTCATTTGTTTTAATTAAACCCTAGTCCAAGGGCCAACCTTCTTAGAGAAAAACATATTCACAATATAA
Organism: Muribaculaceae bacterium; assembly: GCA_017618355.1. Taxonomy (GTDB): domain Bacteria; phylum Bacteroidota; class Bacteroidia; order Bacteroidales; family Muribaculaceae; genus Sodaliphilus. The sequence continues at coordinate 31,317 of JAFZUL010000165.1, read as the reverse complement.
AATTTTGTTGACAATGAAAGCAAAACCAGATTTAAAATTATCAACGCTGATAAACATCAGTTTTGGCTTTTTTGGCGTGCAGATCGCTTACGCGCTGCAGAGTGCCAACATCAGCCGCATCTTTGCCACGCTGGGTGCTGACCCTCACAACCTGAGCTACTTCTGGATTCTGCCTCCTCTTATGGGTATGGTGGTGCAGCCATTGGTGGGCTACTTCAGCGACAAGACATGGACCCGCATGGGCCGCCGCATTCCTTACTTGCTGTTTGGTGCAGCAGTAGCGGTACTGGTAATGTGCATGCTTCCTAACGCCGGCAGCTTCGGTCTTACTGTGGCCGCCGCGATGACCTTCGGCTTGATTTCGCTCATGTTCCTCGACACAAGCATCAACATGGCCATGCAGCCATTCAAGATGATGGTGGGCGATATGGTAAACGAGAAGCAGAAGACAAAAGCATTCTCTATTCAGAGCTTCTTGTGCAATGCAGGCTCGCTCGTGGGATACCTTTTGCCTTTAATGTTCACATGGATAGGTATCAAAAACATTGCTCCAACAGGTGAGGTTCCCGACTCTGTAAAATGGGCATTCTATATTGGCGCCGCTATTCTGATTGGTTGTGTAATTTACACTGTTGCCAAGGTTAAGGAGTACACTCCTGCTCAAATGGCTGAGTTCCGCGAAGCCGCTAAGGAGGAAGACAAGAAGATTGCCGCCGAAAACACCAACACCGACAAGAGCGCATTAAAGTATGCCTTGAAAGTCTTTTTCCAGGTGGGAGTTGTTCAATTCTTCTGCTGGGCAGCCTTCATGTATATGTGGACTTATACCACCGGTACTATAGCCGACACCGTTTGGGGCACCCACGACACTGCAAGCGCAGGCTATCAAGATGCCGGTAACTGGACTGGAGCGCTGTTTGCTGTTCAAGCTGTGGGCAGTATGGTTTGGGCTCTGGCTCTTCCTTTGTTCAAGAACAACAAGATAGCTTATTCTTTAAGTCTTGTGATAGGTGCTGCAGGCTTTGTTTTGGTACCTTATTGCACCAACCAGTATCTGCTGTTCGTGCCTTACTTCTTGATTGGAGCTGCTTGGGCTGCTATGCTCGCAATGCCATTCACCCTGGTGACCAACGCCTTCGAGGGCAATCCTCGCATGGGAACCTATCTTGGCTTGTTCAACTGCACCATCTGTATTCCACAGATTGTGGCAGCAGCACTTGGAGGTCTCACACTTAAGGCTCTCAACAGCGTTCAGGGCAACATGCTTATCCTCGCTGGTGTGCTTCTAGTAATAGGCGCTGTGTGCGTCTTCTTCATCAGCGAGAAGCGCAAAGCCGCCGTTCAAAAGGCATAACACACTTAATGCACAATACAAAAAATGGAGCACTCATCACTAAAATGGGTGCTCCATTTTACTATACCGGTTGAGATATTGACAACGGTGTCAGGTCAGTCTCGCAATGCGATTGTCTTTATACGCAGCGCTTGTTTGCTCCAATTACCAATTATTTGTACCTTTGCTGCAAAATGAATAAAAACTATGTATTTCACAGGTATCATTATTGCGGTATGCACATTTCTGACCATAGGCATTTGGCATCCTATTGTCATTAAAACTGAGTATTATTGGGGCACTAAGCCCTGGGTTGTTTTTATGCTGATAGGATTAGCATCAATAGTGGCGGCGCTATTCATCGAGAACACAATCATCTCGGCAATAGTGGGAGTTTTTGGAGCATCGGCACTTTGGGGCATCGGTGAACTGTTTGAACAGAAAAAACGTGTTGAGAGAGGATGGTTCCCCAAGAATCCCAAACGAGAAAAATAATCCCAAAACAGTCCTCTTATGTTAATTTTTCACGAAATCATTGCTGTGTGATAAAAAATGTGTATATTTGGAGGAATTTTCATAAATTACCATAAAAGCGCAGTTTAAGACTATAACACATTAACATCAAAATAGAAACATCATGAAGAAAAAATTATTGTTATTAGCAGCCACCATGCTGCCATTGCTGAGCTTGGCACAGGGATGGCCCGACAACTATGGCGGCGTGATGATGCAGGCGTTCTCCTGGAACTCCTTTGGCGACACCCGATGGGTGAAACTCACCGAGCAAGCTGATGAGCTCTCGCAGTATTTCGACCTGTTGTGGATTCCCCAAAGCGGCTGGACCGGTAGTAGTGGCTCAATGGGCTATGACGTGAAGTACTACTTTAACCAGAAAAGCGCTTTTGGAACTGCCACTGAGTTACGTGAACTCATCAGCACCTACAAATCCAAGGGCACTGGCATGATTGCCGACGTAGTGGTGAACCACCGAGGAACCCTCACCAACTGGATTGACTTCCCTGTTGAGACCTATAACGGTGTCACCTATCAGATGACGCCAGCCGACATCTGCAAGAACGACGACGGTGGCGCCACACAAACATGGCTCACCCAACAGCAAACACTGGGCAATATTGACGAAGATGTCACTTTGAGTACCAACAACGACGAGGGCGAAGACTGGGGCGGCATGCGCGACCTTGACCACAAGAGCGAGAATGTGCGCAACGTCATCAAGGCATACGTTAGTTTCTTGGCAAACGACCTAGGTTACACCGGCTTCCGCTACGACATGACACGCGGATTCTGGGCAAACCGCGTTGCCGAGTATAATGCCACAGCTGGTGTGCAGTTCTCTGTTGGTGAGAACTGGAGCAGCCTAAACGAAATCCAGCAATGGATAGACAACTGCAAATGGAACGGCGTGAACATGAGCGCTTCGTTCGACTTCCCCTTCCGCTACACCGTGCGTGACGTGGTGCGCGGCAAAGACGACAACGGCAGCAAGAAGACTTGGAAAGACCTCAACATTGGAGGATTGATGGCTTCTCCAAATTTCAAGCGCTATTCTGTGACCTTTGTCGAGAACCACGATACCCAGTATCGTGACGAGAACAACCAGAACGACCCGATACGCGCCGACACCCTTGCCGCCAATGCATACTTGCTTACCATGCCTGGCACTCCTTGCGTGTTCCAGCCTCACTGGTTGGCCTACAAGCAGGAGATCAAGAACATGATAGACATTCGCAAGACGGTGGGTGTTACCAACACGAGTACAGCTCAAAAATACACAATCTCAAAAAGCTATGAAATGTCGGGCTTCAAGTCGAGCGGTGCCAACGGCAGGGCAATGTATTGTGTAGTTGGTAAGCAAAAGTACCTTAAAGACAATGTGATTGCTCAGTATTATGCTACAATCCTTGACGAGGCAGTAGAGGTGACCAAGGGTTACGGCTACCGTCTGTATATGTCGAAAAACTGTGAGATGGCGTGGTGCGACAAGGCTTCGGGCAAATACAAAGAAACTTTTGACGCAAAGCTCACTGCCGTCTCGGCAACAAGCAGCGCTCAGCTTGTATATACTCTCGACGGCAGCACTCCTACTGCCAGCAGCACTAAGGTGGCAAGTGGCAGCACTGTTCACATCACACAGCCTTGCACCCTCAAGGTGGGCCTTCTAAAGGGCAGCGCGGTGAGCGGCATCATCACCCGTAACTACGACTTTGCCGGTCAAGGCACCCCTCACACTATCAACGTCTATGTAAATGTCGATGACGTGAATTGGAATCCCGTGCGCTTCTACACTTGGGACCAAGACGACCAGCAGCACAACGGCAACTGGCCTGGCGAGGTCATCAGAGAGAGGGTATCTGTTGGCGACAAGATTTGGTATATGAAGCAATACACTCTTGCCAACGACGACTGTTACATGAACTTCGTGTTTAACACCGGTGCAAGCGGCGCTCCACAGACGGTTGATGTGCGCTATGCTACTACCGACAAGTTCTACACCATCTCGGCCGAAAAAGACCCTGACGAGAACAAGAACATGGTTATTGATGTTACCGAAGAGTATGCAGGTTTGCCTATATTGCCCGTGACTGCCATCCCTGGCGACGTTAACGGTGACGGCATTGTTACTGCTTCGGATGTTACAGCACTCTATGAGTTCATGCTTAACGACGACTCTTCACACATCGTCAATGGCGACCATAACGGCGACGGCGTAATCACAGCTTCGGACGTTACTGCAGTTTATGAAATATTATTAGGCTCATAATACAATGCTGAAAAAACTATTATTAGGGGGGGCTATAGCACTTATATGCCCCCTTTTTTCAAACGCCAACGTCTATGACGTGAATGGCGACGGAGCAGTAACAGCAAGCGATGTGACGGCTCTATACAACTATCTGCTAAATGGCGACAACACCTATCTCGCTACCAGCGACGTGGATGGCGACGGCAGCATTACTGCCCATGACATAACCGCCATCTACGACGTGCTGCTCAACGGTATGCCCCTGCCCGAGCGGATGGTGGGTGGCGACATCTCAATGCTCACAAAATATGAGGAAGGCGGAGCCATCTACAAGGACCGCAACGGCAACACGATTAGCAATGTCCTGCCCTACTTCGGCGAGCAAGGCTGGAATGCCATGCGAGTGCGACTCTTTGTAAATCCCGAGAACGCCAGCGAGACCCACAAGAAGGAAGGTGTGGTGCAAGACCTCGCCTATGTCAAGGCGCTTGGCAAGCGCATCAAGGACGCCGGATATGTGCTAGTGCTTGACCTACACTACAGCGACACCTGGGCCGACCCAGGAGCGCAAGGTGTGCCAGCCGCATGGCCCAAGAACGATGTGGAGGCTCTCAAAGACAGCGTTTATAACTATACCAAACGGGTTATGCAGGAAATGATTGCTGCTGGCGCGCGCCCCGACTTCATCCAGCTAGGCAACGAGATAACTGGCGGCATGCTATGGCCCACCGGTCAGATTTATCCCACTGGTGGCGCTCCAACAGGTGGCTCGTGGGAGAATTTCGTGGCTTATCAGCAACGGGCCTCTCAAGCCGTACGTGAAGTATGCCCCACTACCAAGATTATCCTGCATGTGGAGATGCACAACGTGAACCAGCCTGGCGCTTTCTTCGGCAACTGCGAGAGCTATGGCGTTGATTACGATGTGATGGGACTTAGCTACTACAGTGCTTATCACGGCGCCTTCTCTAATCTCAACACCGTGCTCAACAATATGGAAGCGGCATCGAGCAAGCCCATCATGATTATGGAGTGCGGCTACGGATATGCTTGGGCGTTGCCTGGCACCAACTACGACCTTACCGGAACCTACCCTTACAGCAACGATGGGCAGTGCAACTTCACTATCAACATGATTAACGTCCTCAAGCGGCACAGCCGTGTGAAAGGCCTCTTCTGGTGGTGGCCCGAGGCCAACGAATTTAATATCCCCTGGCAGAACCAAGTTACCAGCTCATGGTGGAACGGCAGCCTCTTCGACAACCGCGACGGCAAAGCACAAGAAGCACTCTATGAGATGAAGAGGTTCCTGGAATAAAACTAGAGGATATGCGTCAAAATGCATTTTAGCTGCTCCTCTAAGGTTAGAGGAGCTGTCACGAAGTGACTGAGGAGTATGATTCACTTAACAACTCCAGTTTTTTACTCTTTTCATACTCCCCCTGCCCCCCTCTATCTTAACGTGAGTTCGACGAAAATAATTTGCTGTGTATCAGCTGCTCCCCTAAGATAGGGGAGCTGGCACGAAGTGACTGAGGGGTATGACCAATTGACCCGAAAATGCAATCCCTTGAGTCTATCATACTCCCCCTTACCCCCTCTATCTTAGAGGGGGAGTCGCTAACGCAATGATTATCAGGAGATAAATTCGTCGAACTCACGTTATCTTAGAGGGGGAAGTGTACCAGGAGAAGCATTTTGATACACCTCCATTAAAGACTAGGACACAAGACATAAAATTAAGGCTTTTCTCGATTGTGAGAAAAGCCTTAATTTATTGAGATTTATTCTTCGTGCCGTTTAGAGGGCAGGAGTGAAAATCACATGGAAGTCACCCTCATAGGTGATGTAGAGCTGGATGAAGTAGTTGCCATCAACGTCGAACTTGAGGTTTTGACCATCGTAGCCGAGGTTGTTGGCATCGCCACCCCAGTTGATGTTCCAATCATCGTTAGCACGGAACTTGAACTCAGTGCCGGCAGGAATATCGCAGTAACCTTCCCAAGCACCAGTTTGGGTGTTGTAAGTGAGCTTAGCATAGTCACTAGCCCAACCATTGAAACCGCCAATCACACCAATAGTGGTGATAGGAGTGAGTGCGTAGGTCATCTCATCGAGGTTAGCCTCTACCATGTAGAATCCTTCGGGAGCATTGATGTTGCCAGCGCCAACTGCGAGGAATCCCTCATAGTCATCAATAGCTTCATCAAGACCCCAGTCAGGAGCATTCCAGTTGTCCTTGCCACTGCGGAACTTGAAGTCACCGTTGAGATACATGAAGCCGTAGTAGTCACCATCGTTGTTGCGAGCGCCCTTCCAGCCCTTGTTCTTAAGGCCGGCTGCTGGGTTACCCCAACCGTTGGCGTTACCAGCTTGCCAAATCATCTCGGCGTAAGCCAGACCCTCAACGTCATAGGTCATGTCGTTAGTGTTCACAGTGATGATGTACTGGGTGTAGTCTTCATCTATGTCGAGATAAATCACGTAGGCTGCATCACCCTTTGCGAGCTTGCCACCAAAGATGAAACCGTCGGTCTCCTCGTTGCTGCCCAACTTGCCAGCCTCATAGTTGTTGAGGTCGGTGAAAGGCAGGAAGTAGAAGCTCATCTCCTGGGCAGGAACGGTGAGGGTGAACTTGCCAGGCTCCACAAACTCCATAGGAGTTCTTTCGTCGCCTTGAACGAGATACATACCAGCAGCCATCTTCACAGCATCCTCGATGTCGCTGTTGAAGCGGAAGCCCTGACCATTAACATTGAGCACGGTCATAACGTTGATAGGCACATTGAAAGCATCGGCGGGCACGCCATAGAGTGCCTCGAGGGCATCGCGCAGCTCGGAAGTCTTGGCACGACCCTGCTCGTCAACGTTAACAGTGCGACTGTCGCTCTTGTCGGCATTGAAGAGGGTAACAGTGTTGGTCGCTGTGGTGCCTTCTTCTGCATTGTAGGTGGGCGTGAACAGGAGCACGCTATCGGCAGTGATAGTAGTGAAGTCGATAGCAGGAGCAGCAGCCACTACAGCGTTGGCGCTTGCGGGGTTCTCGCTGTTGCTCATGGGGTCGGCCCAGTCCTTGAAATCCTCGGTACAGCTTGCCATGAGCAAACCAATACCTAAAATATAAAATAACTTTTTCATGTTGTATTTCTAATGTTTTAGATTGAGATTGGGTGGTGGGGAGCGGAGCAATATCCGCTCCCATCACCCTCTACTCAATGTTATTGGTTCTTAATCTTTGGCCTGAAAATAGTAGAGTCCGAGAATATCGTTGAAGTAAACGCGATAGTTGCCGGCCTTCACTGGAATGTTTGGACCACCTTGAGTACCGTAGCCAAGTGGGAATGCGGTAGCACCCCAGTTGATGTCCCAAGAACCGTTGGCAAACTTGAGCTCGGCATTGGCTTCGTAGCTAGCATCAAGATACCAGTCATGAGTCTCGGTGTTGTCACGCTTGCCCATAGCAGTCATAGCGTTGCCAGTTGCATCCCATCCTTGATAATCACCAGGCATGGTAATAGTTTCAAACACCTTAGGAGTGGTTTCCTCATACTTAACCATTGTGAACTTGTAAGTAGCGGTGTTCATCTCAATCTTGTAGTAACCATCCTCGGGGATACCGATGTTGTGGTTGTCGCCGTCCTCATCGGTAACAGGCGAATCGCCGTCAAGGTTGGTGTAGTTCATCTGGGTGTCCCAGATGCCTGGATCACGGATGAACTTGAACTGACCGCCAGCGGGGAAGTAGCCGGCATAAACGAGAACAGTGTTACCATTGCCATCAACATCGGCATCGGGCATAGGCAGCAATGGAATAAGGCCAGTACCTACTGAGCCACTGCCATTGTCCCAGTCGTTGCTACCGATGCAGTTACCTACCATGTACCAAAGAACTGGATCGGCGGGCTTGAGCTCGATGTAGTAAGGAGTAACAAGGAATTTCACTACGTTAGAAACAATTTCTTTAGCGCCATTGGTGTTAGCTTTCACGCGGGCATACACTTCCTGTTCAGCGGGAATTTCGCCATCAACATAATTGCAAACCACAACAAGAGCCTTAGCCAAGTCTTTAGCACTGATCTCGCCGTTGCAAGAGCTGAAGATGTTCTCAAAAGCATAGTAATCGCATTGAGTCTCACCACTCTCGTCGGCAACCTCTTCAGCATAAGAGGTAGTCCAACTGTTGGTAGGAGAAATCTCGACAGTATATTCACAAGCTACAGGGAAGCCTCCGTAGTCGGGTTGCGACCAGGTGAGGTTCACCGTCTGTGAGTTTGCCAAGTCAATAGCTTGACCGGCGTAAGCTGGAGTGTTCAGCACAAACGATTCGGGCTGCTGAAGCACGGGATTAGAGTCGCGGTCATCGCTACAAGAGGTGAGCATGAGCACTGCACCCATGAGCAATAATGCTGACTTGAATATCTTATTCATAATAATCTCTTATTTAATGTTTAAAGTGATTAGATATCATTATTTGTAACCCTCGTTCTGCTTGAGGTTGGGGTTAGCAATCAGGTCATCAGTAGGAATAGCGAAGACGTTGCGGTAAGCCTCGAAGTCGCGGCCAGCGTAAGCGCCACCCTTCCATTGCCACTTGTAGTCGGTGTTGCCACCAAACTTGCCAAAGCGGATAAGGTCCACACGGCGACGGCCCTCGAAGTAGAACTCACGGCTCCACTCATCAAGGATGTCGTTAAGTGAACAAGATTGCTTGAGAGCGGCATGAGCACGCCCGCGAACAGCGTTGATTGCTGCAAGAGCGTCGGCAGGAGCAGCACCACTGCCACCCAAGCGGGTAACAGCCTCAGCGTATGTCAGATAAGCCTCAGCGGCACGCATATACATCAATTGAGAGTCAGCGAATGTGTTGTCGCTACCCTTCGAACCATCGCACTTGAAGTTTGTGAACTTGGCAACAGCGTAGCCATACTTGAAGTCACTCTCGTTCTCCACGTTGAGGTTACGACCTTCGGTCTCGAAGAGAGCACGGTCGTCGCCAGCGAGAACATAAATATCATAAGCATGACCCTCAGGAACTGTCATGTCACCGAAGAACTTCTTAATCAGCTCTGGACGGCAACGGTTACCACCCCAGGTGTTGTTGTTGTAGAGGCCGTTAACCTCGCTGGCATCGTAAGGATAGGGGTGCATATCGCCGTCAAATGTTGAGCAAATCAGGAAGTTTGTTCCACCCCAAGAAGTGGTGCGAGTACCCATTTGAATCACTGGGAACACAGCCTCAACCATAGCGCCATTAGTGCCATTGTCGCCCATGAAAAGCATCTGGTAGGCAGTGAAGTGACGGGTAACGCCATCAGAGCCAGTGCCATCGTAATCGTTGGTAAACAAGTGATAAGGAGAATCCATTACCTTCTTGGCATAGTCGCGGGCGGCAGCCCATTGAGGAGTGCCGGTATAGACTTGTGCATTGAGGTAGAGGCGTGCCAGGAGCATCCAAGCAGCAGCCTTGTCAACACGTCCGAAGCCCTGCTGACCATAGTTCTTTGGAGCTGGGTCGCTGAGCACTTGGTTGCCAGAGCCCTCACCAATGATGTCCTTGAGCTCACTCTCAACGAACTCATAAACTTGAGCGCGAGAATATTGCTCGGGGTTGTCACCCGAAATCTTGGTAGTGAAAGGAATATTTCCGAATGCATCAGAAAGCAAGTAGAACTGGAATGCGCGCAAGAAGCGAATCTCGGCACTCATTGTAGCATCGTAGTCGTTAAACACCTCAAGATACTGGTTGCAGAAAGTGATGCCGATACACAAACCATAGTAGTAACCGCGCAGCATTGGATGACTTGCGTCATAGCTGTTGTGGCAGTAAGAAGCAATACCTTCATCACCCCAACCGCAGATTGCCTCGTCGGTAGTCAACTCGTTAGAGTTCCACATCTGACGGAACTTGTGCTGGAAACCACCATCAAGACCGTCCACGTCAACGTTGTCGTCGCCACCGTTGTTACCTGAAGTGGCGAACACCGAATAGCACTTGTTGAACAGCTGCTCAGCAGTCACATCATTTTGCAATGATGGGTCGATGGGTTCTACATCAAGGTCTTTGACGCAAGAGTTCAAACCTAAGCCCATCAAGATAACAGCAGCTGCGCAAACTATATATTTAAAATACTTATTCATTTTGTTATATATTAAAATGTGTCTAAAATTAGAAGTTCAGGCTAAGACCAAGGATGAACGAGATGGGACGGGGGAAGATGTCGCCACCAATACCGCCAAAGATCTCAGGATCGATACCATCATACTTGGTGATGCAGAATACGTTAGAAACTGTACCATATACACGTCCACCCAGGCCGTGGTAGCTACCGCTCTTGAAGAGCTCGTTGAAGCTGTAACCCAGGGTGATGTTGTCACACTTGAGGAACGAAGCGTTCTGTACCCAATAGTCGCTGAATACGGTCTCGTTGTCGTAGGTTTGCCAGCCCATGTTCACTGACTCAACAGGACGGTTGTTCAGATAGAAACCAGAAACCTCCTCGAAGATGGCAGCGTTGCTCACGTTGTGATAACCTTGCATCACGTTGTTGAACATGTAGTTGCCAATGCTTGCACGCAGACTGAAACCGAAGTCCCAATTTTTCCACTCGAGTTTCGAAGCAAAGCCCATAGTAACAGGAGCCCAAGGACACTTGTAGAGATACTTGTCGGCCTCACTGATTACGCCGTCGGCATTGCGGTCAACAACCTGACCCTCGATAGGATTGCCGTTGGTGTCGTAAACCTGCTGATATACGTAGAAGCTGTTAGCAGGATGATCAACAAAGTGAGCCTGAGCATTACCGTTGATGCCGATGCCACCAGTTGAAACGAAGTAATCGGGATCGTTGCTGATGAGCTCAGTAATCTTGTTGCTGTTGTAAGTCAAGTTGTAGTCAAGAGTCCACAACAGGTCGTTGGTTGAAATGGCTTTCCAGTTAACGGCAAACTCGATACCAGTGTTGCGCAGCGAACCGATGTTCTTGTAGAACGCGTTGCGGAAGTTGGTCATTGCCGAGAAGGTAGCCCAGTTCAACAGGTCGGTGGTCTTGCGGTAGTACCAGTCGATGCTACCGGTCAAGCGGCCATTCATTACACCCCAGTCAAGACCAACGTTGGTGGTGGTAGTGGTCTCCCACTTAAGCTCGGGGTTATATACATTAGGCTTAGCCTTCGAGCCGTCGCCCAGCAAGTCGTAGAACGCACCCATGCTGCCGTTGCTCATCACGTAGTTAGCAAAGTAGTTGTAGTCACCAATGCCTTCCTGCTGACCTGTCTTACCCCAACCGAGGCGGAGCTTCAAGGTGCTGAAAGGACCTTCCTTCATGAATGCTTCCTCAGCAATGTTCCATGCAAGAGCTGCCGATGGGAACAATGCCCAGTGATCACGGAAGCGTGAAGAACCATCATAACGCATTGTGAAGGTAAGATAGTACTTACTGTCGTAGATGTAATTCATACGACCGAAGAACGAAACCAGATAGTTCTCGGTGCGATAGCCAAGACCGTTGTTCTGGCGGTAAACGCCCTCACCACGGATGGCACCTGCCTTAGGATCGCCAACTGCGTAGGTAGCACCAGGGATCCATACTCCGGGATTTACCACAAGAGCATCGTCGGCAATGAACTTGAGTGCCGAGTTGGTTGGGAATGTTCCCCACGACTCGTTGTACTCTTTGCGCCAGTTGTGCTGCCACTCATAACCTGCCATGATGTCGAAGTGGTGCTTGTCGTTGAAGTCCTTGTAGTATTGAGCATAAGTACTCAACTGGAGGTTCTCTTTCGACTGAGTGTAGTAGCTGTTGTTGCCGTAGTAGTTAGAAGTGTTGCTGATGTTGGCGCTGATGTTGTGACCTTCACCGTGAGTGAAGTCACCACCCAATGTCAAGTGGAGACGCAAGTCCTCAAAACCGTGAATCTTGTAGTCGATGTCGGCACTACCGATGAACGAGCGGGTCTTACCGCTGTTGTCATGGTTGTCGAGCATTGCAACGGGGTTGTAAGGAGCGTTGGTGTTCTTGGTGTAGGGCCAAGCGGGATCGGCGTTGTTAACCTGCAGCCAATCGAAGTAGCCACCTACGCCAGCATACTTGGGATCGTCGCTGTAAATGGGCTGAGTAGGATCCATGCGAACTGCATTACCTACAGCGCCAGTGTCGGCGAAACGGCTCTTGGTCCAAGCGAGCTTACCGTTGAGGTTGAATGTCAGGTGGTCGTTCAAGAGCGAAGGACTGAGGTTAACAGCTACAGTGTAGCGCTTGTAGTCCGAAGTCTTGAGGATACCTTGCTGGTCGGTGTAACCAAGCGACAAGCGATAAGGAAGGAAGTCCTTAACCGAGCCGGCAACAGTCACATTGTGGTCATGGCTGATGGCAGTGCGGTAGATTTCATTCTGCCAGTCGGTGTTGGCATCGCCAAGCAGTGAGTAGGCATTATCCTTGCGGGTGTCGTCAGCAAAAGCTTGGGTAACAAACGCGCGATACTCATCACCGTTCATAACCTTGATGGTCTTTTTCTTCATGCTCCAGGTAACGTTGCCATTGTAGCTCACTTGTGGAGCCTGGCCGCGGCGGCCCTTCTTGGTGGTGATAATGATAACACCGTTAGAACCACGCGAACCATAGATAGCGGTTGCCGAAGCATCTTTCAACACGTTGAAGCTCTCGATATCCTGTGGGTTAACGAGAGAGAGAGGGTTGCCAACACCACTAATGCCATTGTTATCCATAGCGATACCATCGATAACGATGAGTGGGTTGTTGCTGGCATTCAGTGACGAACCACCACGAATACGGATTGTGGCACTACCACCAGGGGCACCATCACCACTGGTTACGCTCACACCGGCAACTTTACCGTTGAGCATGTCCTGCGCACTCACAACGACACCCTTGTTCTTGGCGTCGGGGCGGAGAGCGGTGACACTACCAGTGAGGTCGCTCTTCTTAACAGTACCATAACCAATCACCACCACGTTCTCGAGCACTTGAGAATCGTCAAGCATCTCAATAACGAGAGTGGGAGCGGCAGTAACGATCTGATCTTGAAGACCGATAGAAGAAACTTGGAGCTGGGCGCCCTTAGGTGCAACTATGGTGAAGTTGCCGTCGAAGTCGGTAGCCACTGTGTTAGTGGTACCCACAACGGTAATTGTTGCACCGATAACAGGTTCGCCAGTAGCATCCTTGACATGTCCCTGCACAGTAATCTGTGCGTAGGCTCCGATGGATAGGAAAAGTCCCATCATCAGGGCTAGAATCCTCTGGGGAATTCTAATGTTTACCTGCTTCATCTTGTTTTTAATTAAATTGTTATTAAGTTATTAAGTAAAAAAAATGTTTGGTATTTTCTAACTATTTGCTTTAGTTTATTGTAGTCAAAAAGTATAGAGCGAAATTTTGCAACTACAAAATTAATTGTTTTAAATAAAAGCAAGGTGTTTTTGCTATTTAATTATGTGTTAAATGAAGCGCAAACGTTTGCATTAAGATATTTTAAGAAATAAAAAACATAGCCTTATTAAGATTTATTGTAACTTTGAACTCTCAAAGAAGCAACACATCAGCCTTTGTGGCGCAACGTGCTGATAATAAAACACTAACAACATACCATTATGAATGAGAAACAACCTTTGACAATGAAAGACATTGCCGCGCAGCTTGGTGTTAGCGTGGCAACTGTGTCGCGTGCCTTGAAAAACAGCCCAAACATCAGCAAGAAACGCCGTGAGATGATTCAGCAGTATGCTCGAGAGCACGACTACTACCCTAACGTCATTGCCGAGCAGCTGCGCCACAGCCGCCAGAAGCCTTCGCAAATCATTGGAGTGATTCTTCCAGAGATAGTGCATTTCTATTTCGCCTCTATCCTCAGCGGTATCGAGGAAAAGGCCAAGGAGCGCGGTTACCGCATCATGGTGGCGCAGAGCCGTGAAAGCTATGAGAGAGAGGTGGAAATCTGCGAGTCGTTCAAGAAAAACAAAGTGTGTGGAATCATTGTATCGCAAGCTAAGGACACAGAGCAATACGACCACTTCATCAAGCTCGTTAACAGCGGAATACCCTTGGTGTTCTACGACCGCATATGCCCTGCCATCAATGCCAGCCGTGTTGTGGTAGATGACTACCAGGCGGCCTACAAAGCCGTGGGGCACATGATTGAGAGTGGCTGCAAGCGTGTGGCGTTCTACGTCTCTAACCTCAATATGGAGATTTCTAAAAACCGCCTTAACGGTTACAAAGACGCGCTTTATCATCACGGCCTGCAACCCGACGAGAACCTAATTATCCAATGTGACACTCCTGAAGAGGCCGAGAAAATCACGCCCGAGCTGTTCAAGATGAAAGACCGTCCCGACGCATTCTTCGCCATCAACGACGAGACTGCTATAACAGTCATGTACATCGCTAAGAGAATGGGGCTCCGAGTGCCCGAAGACGTGTCGGTGTGCGGATTCACCGACAGCGACCGCGCAGTATCATGCGACCCCATGCTCACCACAGTGCGTCAAAACGGCGCCGAGGTCGGCAACCAAGCCACCGACATCCTCATAGATATGGTTGAAGGCAAGCTCCCCATCGACCGAGCCGAGAAACGCATGGTCCGCACAAAGCTAATAGTAAGAGGAACGACAAAATAAAGTATAAATAAAACAAGGACAAAATAAAAAAGTTGCAAGTGATGTTTGAAATACTTGCAACTTTTTTTTGGGCATTTTGTACTTGACACTTTGTCCTTTATTTTCTTATCTTCCAACCTTTATAAAAGAACTCCTCTTGTGCTGTGAATCGGGGAAGGTATTTCTTCAGTATATAGATAACAGGGAACTCGACAGCTAGCACAAACACGAGTACAATGAGAAATGACCATGAAGCATTGGCAAGAGAGGGCATAAGCTTGAAAATCACAGCCCTGAGTGGGAGAATAAGGAAGTAATGTGTGCCTAAAACCATGATAGAGTAGCGACCCAGATATGTGATGATTGGAACTGGCCGCTTGATATACTGGCATAGGAACAGCAGCGACATGATAGACAGAGCTGGCAGCAAATATAACCTGAAATAGCTGGGATATACCCGGTGAAGCATATTGATGCGCTGCGAGAAGAAGAACAGAATCACAGCTACCACTATTGCAAACACCACTCTCACCGCCATGTGGGGACCTTTCTCAAGCAGTCCAAGTTTCTTTGATTCAGAGCCAAGCACAAAAAATGGCATCGCCACAAGCGCTATATCAAAATAAAGGATTAAGTTATAGCCAGCCTGCACAACCGCATAGCCTACAACCGACAACAGCAGTGCGGCAACAATCGTGAGCCAGCGAGGAAGGAATTTCTGAAGTAGATAGTAAATGATATTCACCTCAAAAAGTACAACAAGGAACCATGTGGGCGTGTTGTTCTTAATGGGGTTGAGCGGCATGAGCTCCAATGCCTTTGCCACACTGAAATGGCTCCCGATCAAATTCCTGCAAAAATAATAGATTGCGCCTATTATCAGGAACAATATCAGTGGAACAATTATGTTGTTGATCTTCTTTCGGGCGAAATCAAAAAATCCGTCATAGAGTTTAAAAAACAATCCCGACAGGAAGAAATACATGGGAATGCGGAATTGTTGCAGCATATACCCGTAAGGCACGCCAAATGCTGTCGTATCAATGTGAAAAGCCACTACCAAGATGATACACAGGCCCTTCATGAAATCGATATATGCTATCCTCTCCTTTGCTGCCATAATTATCAGTTACCAGTTGTTTTCAACTTAACACTTAATTTCTTACTCCTCGTACCAAGTACTGTACATCAGATAGTTGCGTGCTATCTTCACGTTGATTTCCTTGGCTTGGGCGGGGTCAACCATCTTCTTGAATTTGGCTGGAGAGCCAGCCCACAACTCGTGGGGACCGACCTTGGTGCCACTGAGTACCACGCTGCCGGCTGCGATGATAGCGCCCTCCCCGATCTCGGCATGGTCAAGGATTGTGCTGCCCATGCCAATGAGCGCCATGTCATTGATTTTGGCGCCGTGGATGGTCACGTTGTGGCCAATAGACACGTCGTCGCCAATCTCGATGACAGATTTTTGATACAAAGTGTGCAACACGCTGCCGTCCTGCACGTTAACTCGGTTGCCAAGAGTAATGGTGTTCACATCGCCACGTAGCACAGCGCCAAACCAGATGCTGCACTCGTCGCCAATGGTAACATCGCCCACTACCACCGCATTGTCGGCAAGGAATGTTCCCTCACCAATCTTAGGGGTAAAACCCCTCACTTTTCGTATAATTGCCATAAATTTGTTTTTAGTTCTTAGTTTTGAGTTTTTAGTCTCTAGCATTTCTAGAAAATCTAGACTTTCTAGAACTTCTAGATGATTTATGCGTTAATTGGAGCGCACTTTTCTGTGAGCCATGCCACCTCTTCATCATTGAGATAAGGAGTAAGTCGCTCAAGCACCATTGCGTGGTAGTCGTTGATTTGCTGAATCTCCTCGGCGGTGAGCATGGTGGTGTCGATAAGACAGTTGTCATAGGGGAACAATGTCAAAGTCTCAAACTCCAGGAAGTCGCCAAATGCCTCGGTCTTAGGACCTTCTACCACGAGCAGAATGTTCTCGGTGCGGATGCCATACTCACCAGTCTTGTAAAGACCTGGCTCGTTGCTGGTTACCATACCTGGTTGCAAAGCAACGGGATTGAGGTTGGTGCGGATGCTGTGAGGTCCCTCATGGCAACTTAAGAAGTGGCCCATGCCGTGGCCAGTGCCGTGGCCAAAGGTCATAGCCTCTTGCCATAGAGGCATACGGGCCAAGGCATCAAGCTGAACACCAGTAGTGCCCACGGGGAACTTGGCGCGACTCAAAGCGAGATGGCCTTTGAGAACAAGGGTGTAGTCGTGCTTCTCCTGTGCAGTGGGGTTGCCAAGAGTAATGGTGCGGGTGATGTCGGTAGTGCCATCGAGATACTGCGCGCCGCTGTCAACGAGCAACAGTCCTTCGCCTTGCAGGGTGCTGGCGCTCTCGGGGGTAGCGGTATAGTGAACGATGGCGCCATGCTCGCGGTAACCGCAAATCATCTCAAAGCTATCGCCTCGGTAGAGGTCATTCTTGCTACGTTCCAGCTTGCCTTGCTCCCACACGTCAATCTCGTTGATAGTGCCACTTGCGGCGTTCTGCTCTATCCACATAAACAGGCGCACCAGCGCTGCTCCGTCGCGCTCCATCGCACGGCGGAAACCCTCAATCTGCACCTCATTCTTGATAGCCTTGAGAGCCTCAATAGGCGAAGCGCCATACACTTTGTCGCACTCGAGAATTTGACCCAGCGTGTCGCTCACCTTGTTGGGGTCGAGCATGATGGTATTATCCACATTGCGCTTGTCGAGGAATTTCTCTATCTGGTCGTAGCCTTTGATGCGAACTTTATACTTGTCAAGATGGTTGCGCACCTCCTTGTTTATAATGTCATCGGTGAAAATCACGCGATCCTTTTCGCTCATATAGAAGAACGCGATTGCCACTGGAGTGAAATCCACATCGCTGCTGCGCAGGTTTAAGAGCCACGCAATCTCATCGAGAGCGGTTATGAGGATGCTGTCGGCGCCACTCTCCTCCACCTTCTCCATGGTGCGGGTGAGCTTGCTCTCCACGTCCTCGCCAGCATACTCCTCGTCGTGGACAAAGGCCTCGTTTTTAGGAGCTTCGGGGCGGTCTTCCCATATCTCATCGGCAGGATAGAAATCGGTAGCAAGCAAGAAACCATTCTCTCCGCAAATCTGCTCCAATCGGTTTGCCTCCATCAGCGAGAACAAGCGACCGTCGATAGCGAGAGTGTCATCCTCACGAATCTCATTTACAAGCCATTGCATGATCATAGCCAAATCGCCACGATACTCCACCTTCTGCAACTCAAAGCCGCTGCCCTCCAGCTCTATTTCAGCCTGAAGAAAGTAACGAGAGTCGGTCCACATGCTCGCATTATCCAGTGTCACCACTGCTGTGCCGTTGCTACCAGTGAAACCGCTCACCCAGTCGCGGAACTTCCAGTAGTCGCTCACATACTCACTCTGATGAGGGTCAGTGCCAGGGATGATAACGGCATCCACACCCTTAGCGCGCATCAGCTCGCGCAATAGTTCTAGATTAGTATTCATCGTATAGAATTTTTGTGCATTTCGGGTTTCAAACTGCAAAAGTAATAAAAAGTTTTCAGATATCAGAAATCAGACACCAGAAAACAAAAACCAGAGTTCAGATGTCACAGGAAAATCGGCAAAAGAGGTCAGTTTGCCGATTTTTTGGGCTTGAGGCTTGACTTGGGTTAAGATTTTTGAAGATTGTGGTATTTTTCTGCAACAAATCTTTTGCTGTCTGCGTCTATAAAGTTGAGAGCATTTGTGGACAAAACCGCTGCGTCCTTATCTTTAATCAACATTTTGAGTGATATTGATTTAAGGTAACGCGTGTTGGCGATTTTCTCCATACTTTTGCAGAGAAAAAGAATATTAGATGACATATTTAGATTATACCGACAGCGATTTCTATATTGCGATAAAACATCTACTTCTTGAGCATGGAAAGAAGGTGGAACTCAGCAGAGATGACTTCTTGTGCCATGCGGGAGATATATCGTCAAAGTTAGGGATTCTCGTCAGCGGCACACTGAAATATTCAATCATAACCACCAATAGCCGCGAGCGCATCATCTCCTTTGCCTTCACTGGCGACCTGGTAGGCAACTACAGTAGCATGCGTCACCATGTGCCTAGCCAACTCGACATCATAGCTATAGAGAGTTCAGTAATATACCAGCTTCCTTTGGAACTGCTTGATGCTGCGATAGGACCAGAACTTCGCAGCAATCTCGCTGAGTCACTGTGCTTTCAGCTACTTAAAAGCACCATCGAAGACTTTTGCCTGTCGCCCGAGCAGCGGTATCTGGCCCTTACTGAACGCTTCCCCAACATCCACAACCGCATGACTAACCGCGCCATAGCAAGCTATCTGGGCATCACTCCCGAATCGCTGAGCCGACTGCGCAAGCGGTTGCTAACAAGACAGCTATGAAAGACACTACAAAACTGCATCAAAAACACCTGACGATATAACTCGCGACGAGCGTCTCGACACAGTGGCAGTTAATGATTAAACTTCAAAACACAGCATTAAAAAAAGATTGCGCCGCACTCGTGTGGGCGCAATCTTTAAATTATGTGATATTACAATTAACGCATCACTTTAATGGCGCGGGTGGTGCCGTCTTGCATGCGCATCTGCTTGACGAGCAGGCCAGTGGCATTGGCATCGACCTTGCGGCCTTGCAGGTCGTAGTAATTAATTTCTACCACATTGTTGGCGTTAACGCCGTTGATTGCAGTTGGTTTGAGCTGATACCAGAATACATCGCTCTCGCTGCTCTCGCCATCCACAGTGTAGATGCTCTTCACACCAATTGCCGTCCACTGATCGATGTCGTCGCCATAAAGATAAACTTGCTTGCCAGCCACGTCGATATCATAATAGTCGGTGTAGTTGTAGGGAACCACGGTCATATTTTCCTCAAGGAAGAGGTAGTCATCGGTGGTGAACTCATACACACTCTGCTCACCGTTGCGATTAATGAAAAGCTGGTAGCTCATCAGAGCGGCAAAAATATCGTTTCCGTCAACGTCGGTAGCAGGAATAGTCATCTTAATATAATAACCATAGTCGTCCTCAGTAAACTCGGTGATAGTGGGAGTGGCAGGAGTGGCAACCTCTGGCACAACTCGGGTAAGAGTGACGTTGTTAAACTCATCAAGGATTTCTTCCTCAAAAACTGAAGTGGTGTATCCATCGGGAGATGTCAGCACACTGGCATCATCGTTGATGGTAAACTCAGCACCATCAAAGTAAAGTTCATAAACGTCTCCCCAAATATCAAAATCACCCATATATGCCTCAGGAAATGTTGCTACGCCATCGCTGATGGTGCCTTTCACCCATGCTTCAGCAAAATATTCGCTGAAGCCCTTGATATAAATATCGTTGTTGTCAAGAACTACAAACACCTCAAAAGATTTGTCTTTGTTAGTGTAGGTGTCGTGTCCATTAAAGGTGTAGAGCATTTGCTCGGCACCCTCGGGAGGAGTAACGATATCGCCTTCGGCTTTCACGGTAGTATTGGTGGCTTTGAGATTAACCACTTTGCCATTGTTGATGACTCCAGCTTGAGCAATCATTACCACCAAGCCAGCAATCAGGAAAAGAGTAATTTTCTTCATACGCTATTTTTTTAGAAAGATAAATAATTATATGTTTTCTGCATGCAAAAATAATACTAATTGTTCAAACTCACAACAAAACCCGACATTGTTCTCAATATATGTAGCAGGTTGATATGAAAAAAGATTGCGCCGCACAGGAGTCGTGGGCGCAATCTTTATTATTTTGAGAACAAATGATTATTTGCGTTTGCCTTTAGCTTTTTTGCCTGCTTTCTTGGTGGCAGCTTTCTTGGCAGTTGCCTTCTTGGCAGGTTGTGCTTTGGCGGGCTCTTGAGCTTCAACTTCGGGGTTCATAGTCACCTCGAGGCAGTTGTTGCTGTTGACGAGAGTCTCTTTTACAAATTTGCTAACGTCGGCAGCAGAAACCTTGTTAACAGCCTCTTTATAGCCATTCTGGGTGTCGAGGTTGAACGCTTTATACATGTTCAGCACATTAATCCAGTGACCGTTGCTCTTGGCGTTGGTGTCATAGTCTTTGAGCATCTTCTCTTTGATTTTCTGGAGAGCGTCTTCCTCGATTTGACCATTAGCGATATCCTTGATTGACTCACGCATGATGTTGATAACGAGGTCCTTCTTCTCGGGCTTCATGTTCACGTAAGTGAGAGCCTGAGTGAAAGGTTTGTCGCCCCTCATAGTCATTCCTGCGCTTGCATGTGGCGAGTAGGCTGCACCCTCATCCTCACGAATCTTCTTGAGCAGGATAACATCGAGCACTTGACCCACGATGTCG
Source organism: Muribaculaceae bacterium (assembly GCA_017618355.1). Lineage (GTDB taxonomy): Bacteria > Bacteroidota > Bacteroidia > Bacteroidales > Muribaculaceae > Sodaliphilus. The sequence goes on along the minus strand of JAFZUL010000165.1, from coordinate 10,223 downwards.
GCCTTGATGTCATTCTCCATAGTGTAAGGAGCGTCATAGCTGTGCCACATCACTAATGAGGTGGTTTGAGGTGTCTCCATAGCGCGAGAGAATTCATTCTTCACGTTACCCTTCACCATCTCAGCGCCATCCTTGAAGTTCTCCTTCACACCAGGCTGGGCAGGAAGCGAAGCAATGTATTGCTCGATGAGAGGCTTGATGGTCTCCTCGTCGAAGCTACCAACAAAGTAGAATGTGAAGTCGGCAGCGTTGGCGGTACGCTCTTTGGCAATCTCAATGACGCGGTCGTAGTTCACGTTCTTGAGGTCCTCAACGTTGAAAGGCATCTCGCGCCAATCGTGGTTAAACATTGTGGTTGAGATACTGTCGCTCAAAGCTGACTGAGGATTGCTGCTCTTGTTCTTGAGCTGAGTCTCAACAAACGACATATAGGTTGAAGTAGCCTTCTCGTCCTTGGTGAGAGCGGTGAAATAGAGGTAATTAAGCTGGAACAGAGTCTCAAGGTCTTTCTTGGTAGAATTACCGCTGAGGCGCTCATAGTTGGAAGAGAGGTTCATATTAACGCTTGCGTTCTTGCCTGCGAGAGCCTTCTCGAGCTCGTTATTGGTGAAGTTGCCTAAACCAGCCGCAGCAACTACTACGTCAAACATCTTGCAGTTTGCCCAGTCTTTTTGTCCATAAAGCGAGCTACCGCCCTTAGACTCAGCATAATATTGAATCTCGTCATCCTTGAAGTCGGTGGGCTTGAGGATAACCTTAGCGCCGTTGCTCAGGGTGAGTTCCTTGAAGCCTAGGGTGGTGTTCTCGGTCTCGCTGACAATCTTGCCAGGAGTGGGCAACTCGGTGATGAGAGGCTCGTCTTTCACGTTGTCAACGTAAGCCTCAAGCTTAGCAGCCTGCGCAGCGTCGATAGCGCCCTTGATTTGATTCTCTGTGATGATAGCCACACCCTCCTTCTCGGGATTGAAGTTCATTACTACCAAGTTCTTGTCATCTCTTGGTATCAACTCGGCAAAGGTTTGGTTGATAGCATCAACAGGAATATTAGGAGCTATCATACTCATCATTTGCTGTCTCCATTCAATAGAGGGATATGGCTCCTTCTCAAGGAAGTTGGCGCAATACTGGCGACCAAAGCGGTCGTTGTTGATTTGGTTGCGGTTGTTGTACTGCTTCTCTAGGTTACTCAGATATTCATCTTTAACGCGTACATACTCAGTAGCGGTGAAGCCATGCTCAGCAGCGCGGAGGGCTTCCTCGGCAACAACCCTGATAGCCTCTTCGGTCTTGCCCTCCTTAGGAAGAACCTGCAACTGGAAAGCATCTTTTGTCTTAGAGAAGATATAGTTGCCATAACCGGCGCCTGCCTGCAAGTATGGGCAGTCGGGCTCGAGAGCTTTCTCCTCAAGACGCTTCTCAAGCATGGTGCAACCCATGTCAATGACATAATCCATAATCAGATAAGTCAAGTCACCCTTCATCTCATCGGGGAATGGGTCGGTCTTATAATTAATCATGACCAAGTTGTACTGCTGCTCTTTGTCCTTGTCGATGATGAAGATGGGCTCGTCGTTGTCGGGAACTTCCACGTCAACAACCTGTGCAGCGTCGGGGGCGGGAGCGGGTATAGAACCAAACATCTCCTTAATCTTAGCCTCGGTGCGGTCAACATCGATGTCACCAACCACCACGATAGCCTGGTTATCGGGACGATACCACTTGTGGTAGTAGTTGCGGATTTCGTCATACTTGAAGTTGTCAATAACGCTCATCAAGCCGATAGGCATGCGCTTGCCATACTTCGAGCCTGGATACATTTTCTCGAGGTTGCGCTCATACATGCGCTGCATAGCGCTAGAACGTACACGCCACTCCTCGTGAATCACGCCGCGCTCCTTATCAATCTCCTCGCCCTGAAGCAACAGGCCGTTGCTCCAGTCCTTGAGGATGAGCAAGCACGAGTCGAGAGCGCTCACGCGAGTGCTGGGCACGTCGTTGATGTTATACACTGTCTGGTCCACGCTAGTGTAAGCGTTGAGGTCACGGCCAAACTCAACACCTAATGTGCGGGTGTAGTCAATCACACCGTTGCCGGGATAGTTCTCGGTGCCATTGAAGGCCATGTGCTCAAGGAAGTGAGCGAGACCGCGCTGACTCTCCTCCTCCTGCAGTGAACCCACACGTTGAGCGATGTAGAAATTCACACGGTGCTCAGGCCAGTTGTTCTGCTTGATGTAGTAAGTTAGTCCGTTAGGCAGCTTTCCGGTACGCACCGATGGGTCGTTCTCGATTGGTGGCATACCTTGCGCCATTGAGCCAAGAGCGAAAAGCATCATGGCTGCAAAAAAGATTTTTCTCAGTTTCATACTTGAAAACATTAATTTTAAAGAATATATAAATAGTATTTTACTTCATTTAAACCTACAAAAGTAGTTATTAATTGATAAAAAATACCGATTTGTATTATTATTAATTGTTAATTTGTTGATTTTACTTGATTTTGGTCATTATTTTGCGCCTCGAGCAGATGTTTCATCAACTCAATGTCGCTCTTCACCTCGCCTGGCATCAGGTAGCTATCACGGCGGGCGACGACATCATTGTAAAGCCGCTCGGCCTCTGCACGATCTCCGTCAAGAATCAGAGCCTTTGCCATGAGCGTGCGCTGCTTGCAGGTCATTACACTGGCATACTTAGTAATGTAACGTTCCAACTGGTCGTTTAAGAGGCTCTTTGCCTGATTGATATGGCCAGAGGCAAGACAGGCATACAACAACTCACTTTGAGCTTCAAGTTGATATAGCGTCATCAATTCATGCAGATGGGAATCATTCAGTTCATTTAAAAGACGGTAAGCCTGCTCTATATCGCCCTGGTCAAGCACACGCGAACAGCGCATCAGTTCCACGTTGGCTTGCATAGGATCGCTAAAATTAATATCTCCATCAAGATTGAACAATTCTTCGGGCATCTGCGAAAGTCGTGTTCCATTTTGTTGTTTCTCATTGATGACAAGTTGTGAGTAGAATCCCTTCACCGATTGCTTGTCGCGTCTGAGATACAGCATGTTATGACCATCATTGGCCATACCTCCAAGTTTCATGGGAATACCGTTCAGCAAAGCGAATACATAGCCCACCGCTACAGTAGCTGAAAGAAAATACTTGACAAAGAAGTGCATATTGTCACAGTAGATAATCAACAATAACGCCACAGTGGCGCACAGCAGGTTCATAAGTGAGCCTCCAGCATTGTAAAGTCCAGTAGGCAACTTGTCGATTGGCACATCAGGAGGTGACATAAGGCACTGGCCTCCTGTACCTGCAATTTTGAAATGCTTGAAACGCAGTTTGCCGTTACCATCATTTAAGAGAGTGAGAGATCCAACGCGGAACGACACAAAATGGTAGCCACTCAACAGTCCGCACACCAGGTGGCCTGCCTCATGAAGGATAATCTGGAGGTAAGCAGCAAGCGCCACGGCAACAAAGAGGGCAACCACATCAACGACAGGATTAACAGCGTCGCCACTCGTTGAGCCACTACTCTTGCCCAGCATTACGATAACGAGCCCCAAGGCACATCCCACAGCCAGTGACAATAAGATTGTAAAAGCCTTCTTCATTGTCTCTTAATCTTCTTTAGTTATTTGATTTATTTGCTCGATGAGCTGGTTATTAGTCTTCTGCATCTTGCGGAAGATGATCCATGCGATGATGAATCCTATAATTCCACCTATAACGGACCCGCCAATCACAAAATAGGACAAGGCATTTTGGCCAGCATATTTTGAACCCATAATTAGTTCGGCACATAACCACACAAAACATATCAGGACAAAGATAAGCCCAATGATGAACCACTGAGCGCGCTGCTTTTTCATCTTTGCCAGGCGCTTGCTGGTCTCCACCAGATCGCCACTAAGCAACTGGCTTTTAGGAATGCGGTTGATGATGAAATCACCAATGGCGTCGGCGATTAGGCCCACTACCAGGAAGGCGAACAGCCACCACGAGAGTCCCATTTGAGCATGGAAAGGTGCATATAACAGCAAGAATATGGGCACGATGATAATCTCTCCCCACACAAAATTCTTTATCCACGACATCTTGCCGCCCATGCTGTTGCGCACCAATTGCTCGTTAATGATCTGCTGCTCATTGAGGCGGCTCTTGAAGATGTTCATCTGCTCTCGCATCTGCTCAAGCTCAGTCATGTTGTTTTCAGTTTCCATATATTTTCGTTTTTAGTTGTCTTTCATATTCTTTAATTGCTCACGTATTCTCACTAGCCTCACTCCCACTGCCTTAGTGGAGATGCCCACTATGGCGGCAATATCGTCGTAGCTCATGTTCTCAAGCCACAGCAGCACAATGGCACGGTCGAAGGGCTGGAGGCGGCTGATGCGCTGATGCAGCAGCTTCACTTGACGGTTCTCGACTGTGTTCTCATCATGGAAATCGCGGTCAATGGTCAACGGCACGGTATCGATACGCTTTTTCTTCTTGCGGTCGCTGGTGATGCAGGTGTTGAGGGCTATGCGCCACACCCATGTGCCTGTGCTGCTCCGCCCCTCAAACTTGTCGAGACCATTCCACAAGTTGATGAGCGTCTCCTGAAACAGGTCTTCCACCTCTTCATGCTTCTGCGAGAACATATAGCACACCGAGTAAATCGTACTCTTGTGCTCCTGAAGCAACTGCCTGAAATTGGATTCAGTTTTTTCCATTTTCTTGTTCGTTACATCTATAAGACGCAATAATTGTGCAAAAACTACAATAAAAACTATTTTTTCTTTATTTTTTTAGAAAAACGTTGTCTTCACTACCTTTATTTTTTGTGTTAAACGAAAATTCTGTATCTTTGTAAGCTAGAAAAATGCGATTAAGCGAGACAAAGCACAAGCTTGCTTGGTGCCTTGCGAGCGTGAGCATTTTATGTAAAATAGACAAAATCACAATATCATTATGAAGAATTTTTTGACATTATTGGTACTTGGCTGCTTGGCTTTTGGTGCCAACGCACAGATTGTTGATGCCGAACTTGCCACCAAGCCCGCCGACAAGACAGTGTTTTACCAAACCCCAGAAATCGATAAAAAAAACACGTTTATCGTGGTATCAAAGACCGAGCTGCGGCTTTATGTCTATGGAATAGTGGGCAAAGACACCGTGCTAATGGCTAAGTTCCCCGCCTGCCTGAGCCGAAACAAAGGGCAAAAGCAGCGCAAGGGCGACAACAAGACTCCTGAGTGCAAGCAGAGCAAACCATTCCACATCCAGGCGATTCGCAACGCCTCGGCATGGACTCACAACTTCCACGACGGCCGCGGCAACATCAAAGCCTATGGAGCGTGGTTCCTCAGCCTATATACTCCTGGCCATACAGGCATAGGCATCCATGGCAGCACCAACAATGAGAGCAGCGTGCCTGGTCGCCACAGCGAGGGATGCGTCCGCCTGCGCGACCCCGACATCATTATCCTCAAGGAGAAATATGCCTATCTTAACATGCCTGTAATCATCAAAAGCGAGACCGAGGGCCCATGGCCCTGGGAACTCAAAGCCCACGCCAAAGCCGTGCCAGTGAAGTAGCGCTTTGCGCTGATTAAAGATTAAGGATTAGTTGGTGCTGAGCACCGATTAGGGATTAGAGATTTTTAAACATGAGAAAGATACTCACATTAATAATGCTCGTTGCTGTTGTCACTGCAGTAACTAGCTGCGGCGGGAAGAAGGATGAGAACAGCAAGTCATCATCAGCGCCACGCGAAAAGAAAGAGAAATACAAGGACATCTACAAAGGCGACTATGACAAGAGCAAGACGTTCATCGTCATCTCCAAGAAAGACCTGCTGCTTACCGTCTATGCACCCGTTAAGGATGACACGGTGCCTGTGGCGCAATTCCCTGTGTGCCTGAGTCTTAATAAAGGGCAAAAGCAGAAAGAGGGTGACATGCGCACCCCTGAGAGCGAGCCAGGCGAACCATTCATCATCGATGCCATCAAGCCCGCTGGCGACTGGACACATGACTTTGGCGACGGACGAGGCGCAATACTCGCCTACGGCAAATGGTTCCTGCGCCTCAAGACTCCTGGACATCACGGCATAGGCATCCACGGCAGCACCAACAACGATGAATCGGTGCCTGGACGTGCCAGCGAAGGCTGCATCCGCCTCCATGACCCCGACATCATAACTCTCAAAGAGCAATACGCCCGAGTGGGAATGCCTGTAATCATAAAGCAAGAAGACCAAGGACTGAAATCATTTGAAAAAAAGCGTTTCCCGCTAGATAATGATTAAAGTTAAGGCATAAAAAACTAATAACTTAGAACTAAAAATTAACAACTAAACTATATGAAAAAATTCATTATCATGTGCGCAGCACTCACGATTGCTGGCTCAGCAGTGGCTCAGCAAAAAATCAATTACCCTAAGGCACGTACCGTTGATGTCACCGACGACTACTTCGGCACTAAAGTAGCCGATCCCTACCGTTGGCTCGAAGACGACAACAGCACTGAGACAGCCCAGTGGGTAAAAGCCGAGAACGAAATCACTCAAGCCTATCTCAAGAAAATTCCTTTCCGCGACAAAGTGAAGAAACGCCTCACCGAACTCGCCAACTATCCCAAGATGGGCACACCATTCTATGTAAAGGACAAAATCTACTATTTCAAGAACGACGGTCTGCAGAACCAGAGCGTCTTATATGTTAAGGACAAGCTAGACGGCGAGGAGCGCTTGGTATTCGACCCCAACACCCTAAGCCAGGACGGCACTGTGGCTTTGCAGAGCCTTAATTTCTCGAAAGACGGACGCTATGCCGCCTACACCATCACCCGCAACGGCAGCGACTGGAACGAAATTATCGTACACGACCTCAAAGAGAACAAGATGCTCGACGACCACATCATTTGGGCTAAGTTCACCGACGCGCAGTGGCTGGGCGACGGCTTCTTCTACAGCGCATACGACAAGCCCGAAGACGCCAAGTCGTCGAAGAACGAGTGGCACAAAGTGATGTACCACAAATTGGGCACACCACAAGAGGATGACTACCTCGAGTTCCGCAGCTACGACAACCCACTGCTCTTCCACCAAGTGGGCGTTGATGAGGACGAGCGCTACGTCTTCATCATGCAAAGCGCTGGCGAGGGCAACGCACTCTTCGTTAAGGACCTCAAGAACGTCAATCCACACTACATCAAGATTGCCGAAGACGGCGAATATGCCTTCGGGCCTATCGGTGTTGACCACGGCAAGATATATGTCATGACTAACCAGAACGCGCCTCGCTACAAAGTGCTGGCATACGATGCCGAGAACCTTAGCCCCAAGAACTTCACCGAGTTCATCCCCGAGAAGCAGTGGGTGCTCAGCGGCATTCAGATGTCGAATCACAAGTTTATCGTAACCTACGACCGCGACGCCAGCAGCCATGCCTATCTCTACGACAAGAACGGCAAGGAGATTCAAGAAATCAAGCTGCCTACTCTTGGCTCGGTGGGCTTCAGCAGCAAGAACAAGCGCAGCGAAGTGTTCTACAGCTTTACCTCTTACACCTTCCCAACAACCATCTACAGCTACAATGCCGAGACCAACGAGTCGAAGCCGTTCTTTGAGCCTAAAATCGCTCTCAATCCCGCCGACTACGTCACCGAGCAGGTGTTCTATCCCAGCAAGGACGGCACCAAGATTCCTATGTTCCTCATCTACAAGAAGGGCATGAAGAAGGACGGCAAGCGACCAGTGTTCTTATATGGTTATGGTGGCTTCAACGTGTCGATGAACCCAGGCTTCAGCTATGCGCGCACACCATTTGCCATGATTGACCAGGGAGGCATCTGCGCCTACACCAACCTACGCGGCGGTGGCGAATATGGCGAGGATTGGCACAAGGCTGGCACCAAGATGCAGAAGCAGAACGTGTTTGACGACTTCATCGCGGCTGCCGAGTGGCTCATCGACCAGGGTTACACCAAGAAAGGCAAAATTGCCTGCAATGGCGGCAGCAATGGCGGTCTGCTCGTAGGAGCTGTAGTGAACCAGCGTCCCGACCTGTGGGGTGCCGCAGTGCCTCAGGTGGGCGTGATGGACATGCTGCGCTACCACCTCTTCACCATTGGCTGGAACTGGGCGCCCGACTATGGCCGCAGCGACGACAGCCCCGAGATGTTCCAATATCTGAAGGACTACTCGCCACTCCACACCATTAAGAACGACGGCACACCTTATCCACCCATCATGGTCACCACCAGCGACCACGATGACCGTGTGGTGCCTGCCCACTCATTCAAATATGCCGCTCAGCTCCAAGCCAGCAACACCGGCAACGCCGTGAAGCTTATCCGCATCGACGTCAATGCCGGACACGGCCACGGCAAACCCATGAGCAAAGTAATCGAGGAGTACACCGACATCCAGTCGTTTATCATGTATAACTTAGGGGTAAAACCATAATGCGCAATGGTGCGTGAAACGAAAAAGGTGGAACGTGGAAAGGAATTCACCCTTCCACTTTCCACCTTACACCTTCCACCAAACAATGATTGAAGCTAAAAACATAACAAAACGCTATGGTGACCTTGAGGTCCTGAAAGGGGTCTCGGTCACCATCAACGACGGCGAGATTGTAGCCATCGTGGGGCCTAGCGGTGCGGGTAAGACTACGCTGCTGCAAATCATAGGCACTCTCGATGCGCCTCAAGGCGGACAGGTGCTATATGACGGCACCGATGTGCTGAAACTCAAGCAGCGCGAACTGGCACACTTCCGCAATCGCAACATCGGTTTCGTGTTCCAGTTCCACCAGCTGTTGCCAGAGTTCACCACTCTCGAGAATGTCGCCATACCTGCCCTCATTGGCGGTGACAAGAAGAGCGATGCCTACGAACGGGCACGCAAGCTGCTCGACCATCTGGGATTAGGCGGCAGACTTGAACACAAGCCTGCGCAACTCAGCGGTGGTGAGCGTCAGCGGGCGGCTGTGGCACGCGCCCTCATCAACAACCCCAAAGTGATTCTTGCCGACGAGCCTTCGGGATCTCTAGACTCGCAGAACAAGCAGGAGCTGCACCAGCTCTTCTTCGACCTGCGCAAGGAGTTTAACCACACCTTCGTCATTGTCACCCACGACGAAGGCCTCGCAGGAAACAGCAACGTGGACCGAGTGCTCCACATGCGCGACGGTTTAATAATGCAAAATGCATAATCTTGTTTAGCACACAATTCATAATGCATAACTCACAACTAAATAAAGCTGCCACCAATAGCTCCCCCTCTAAGATAGAGGGGGCGAGGGGGAGTATGACACACCAGCGAAATTTGGTAAGAAGCATATCTATTTGTCTCTTTATGCTTCTTTTAATTGCTTGCAATCGCAGCCATGACGGGACACTTGATGAGACTTTTGAGACACAGGTTGTTGATATCGTCACCTACACTGGGCTTGACGATGACAACCACGCCATCTTCCGCCTTGACGGACGTGACGACGACCCAGCCGTCAATCTCTTCACCAACGTGGGAGCGCCCGACAAGGTAAAGAAAAACGAACGCCTCCTTCTCACCTACTCCATCAACCACCGCGCTAGCGACAACTCCTACTGGAACATCTACGCCGTAGGCTTCTCACGCGTAATCAACGACTCTATTCGTGTCAATGCCAATCCCCTCGACACCTACTCTATGCGGCCTATCAAACTCATAAGCGCATGGCGAACAGGCGAGTTCATCAACATACACGGACAAGCCGAGACCACCAACAAAAACCGTTATCTCTACATGATGATTGACCGCGACACGAAATACAACGAGATTGTTGATGCCTACCTCGTCCACGACCTTCTCAACACCCCCAGCGACAGCATCTTCCAGTGGCGCGAATTTTACATGTCGATAAACGTTGCCGCACTTAAAAGCCCTAACGCCCCCTGCCACACCCTGCGTCTCCATCTCAACGACCTCAACAACCCCAAAGTAGCCTATCGCGATTTCCACATTAAGTAAAAAGAGTGATTCAAATGTATTTATTTTAGCTGCTCCTCTAAGATAGAGGAGCTGTCACGAAGTGACTAAGGAGTATGATTAACTAATATGATTCCAATTATTTACTCTTTTCATACTCCCCCTCGCCCTCTCTATCTTAACGTGAGTTCGACGAAAATAATTTGCTGTGTATCAGCTGCTCCCCTAAGATAGGGGAGCTGGCACGAAG
>JAFZUL010000164.1 GCA_017618355.1 Muribaculaceae bacterium | reverse complement strand
TGACACCATCACCGAACTCGCCCTGAACCATCAGACTCTGTTTGAGGACTTCCTCAACTACACTCTGCTGGGCTCACAGAACTATGACAACCATGGAGGTTTCTTCGGTTCAATCACTGAGACAGAGAACGGCCTGGTAATCTGCGACAAGGATGTTGCAGGTCGCAACGGCACGCTGACGCTCGCCATCTATTTAGGCATGGGAGCAGCCGAGAGGAGAGTCTTCAAGACCTTCAAACTCCGAAACTACGAGGCTTCGCTCGGCTCGTTTGAGTTCTTCGAGGCTAACGGCAAGCTGATGATGAGAAACAAGACAGGCGACATCATCTGGGGAATGAGTGTCTATAAACTATCGGGAGTGCTCGGCACGATTGTGGAGTACGCTGATGAGGCGCATGTAATTTACTCCTCGGAGAATGCCACCTATTACTGGAATCAGCCCAAGACTGGCGACAGGCTCGTGCTGAACTCGCCACATCCTATAGTGAACATCGTTGTCACTCTCACAGATGAGTACTATGTTGACCAGACCGTCAGCTTTGACGGCCAGTATGACTTGGTGTCATTGGAGTTCCTGCTCTTCAAGGACAGCAGCGCGGCAAGTGGCTATCAGCCAATCCTCGTGGTCAACGGTGTGCCGCAGACTCTGAACGTGAGCTATCACTACAGCCACGGCGGTATGTAATGTTTAACCCTTAAATCACAGATGATATGAGTAACGTAATCAACATGAAGAGGCTCACTGCTGACGAGAACCACTGGTACGTGGATCTCTCGCTTGAGCCTGCAAAGATGCAGTTCAGAAAGACAGTCTTTCTGACCAACCCTGCCGACGCACGCCGTTGGAGTTACGTCGATGACGACACAAAGGCGATGTATGAGCGCAAAGCCAAAGAGACTAAGCCCAAATCGAAGAAGAAAACCTCAAAGAAGTGAAGACTATGGACAACAACAAAGTAGTAATCCTGGGCACAGCCCATGGAGTGAACACACCAGGCAAGTGTTCGCCCGACAAGAAGTTCCGCGAGTATAAGTTCAGCCGTGAGGTGATAGCAGCTCTCAAGCCGAAGCTTGAAGCGCTTGGTTTGACGGTGTATATCGATATCACCAAAGATGAAGTGCCGCGTCCGCCTGTGGCGGAGCTGTCGCAGCGATGCAGGATTGTAAACAATATCTGCGCCAAGCACGGCACGAAGAACTGCGTGTATGTCAGCATACACGTGAACGCTGCTGGCTCTGGTGGAGTGTGGCGCACCGCACGTGGCTTCGCCGTGTATGTGGCACGCCAATGCTCGGACGCAAGCAGGCGACTCGCCAAGTCACTCTGTGACACGGCAATCGCCATGGGATTGCGCGGCAACCGCTCCATCCCGAAGGAGCATTACTGGCAGGCGAACTTCTACGTCATCAAGAACACCAAATGTCCTGCGGTTCTCACGGAGAACCTGTTCCAGGACAATCACGAGGATGTGGAGTTTCTGAGCTCGCCCGAGGGCAAGGCGAAGATTGTGGAGCTGCACTATCAGTGCATCAAGAAATACTTCGCCGTATGAACCGACAATCTGCACTCGCGGCAACCATCATTCTGATGGTGCTGCTCGCGGGGTGCCGCTCGAAGAAGGAGGCCATGGCATCCACGAAGGAGAACTACGACATCGAGGCGAGTGGCTCCGCTTCCACCGCAACCGCTGCGCGGTTGCAGTGGCTGAGCCAGCTATCGCTCGACATCGACAGTTTCGAACTGTTTGTCCCCTCAGACCATTTTGCTGAAATCGGCAAAATGGTGGGTGACACGGTGGTGATGCTCAAGGGTGTTCCAACAGCTGCCGGCCACGCCACGGCTGACGCTGTGGGCTATGCGGCTGGAAACATTGCCGCAAGACAACCTCGCTCAAGCTCGGTTGTCCTGCGGGCGAAACACGCGTCCATCGGCAAGAGCGACAAAGTTGAGCGAAACTCTGCGAGTTTTGCTCAACAGGCTGACAGCATGGTCGCTCACCGCACAATGGACAAACAGGAGCACACCACCAGTGACACTGTGAAGGTGGCCAAACCGCCTGACCTCACATGGGCACCATGGGTGATTGTCGGTATCGCTGTGGCGATGTTCATTTTCGTGATATGGAAGATGGATCGTGAAGACGAAGAACGACAGCATTAAGAGAGATAAAGTTAGTATTTTTTTTCATGAAGTGAATGGGGAAGACTGGATCGAGAGGTTCGGTCTTTCTATGTAAAAAACCTGCGCCCACATCTCTCGACGCAGACGCAGACAACTAAAAAGGAATGTATTAATTACGATGGTTATATTTTTATAGTGCAAAAGTAGTGAAAATTTATGATTTAAACAAAAAACATTGGTTCAAATTGGTCCAAATTAATCTAAATGAATAGCAGTTTATTTAACCTTCATCTTAAACTCGCCACACTGATATCAGTCTAATAAATAAAGAGAACTACTGCAATGAAACCGAATAAGAACAATATCAATTATATATGGATCATATTCTTCATGTGGGCCATATTGATATTTGTTTTATGCATCACTTTGCCCCCAAAAATATTCTGGTTATGGGTAGTCATCCCGATGTTTATACTATGGCTGATTCCATTGTCGCTTATTGTCTGGTATTATAAGAAAGATCCTGACGGACAAAAAGCTGTCAAAGACGCAAAAGAAATGCAGGAATACAAGCGACTAGTAAAGGAATGTGAGATGGAAGATAGAAAAGCATATCATCGGAAATGCAAGGAAGAAATGTTCAATGATAATGACGACGATTTTGTGCCGATGGACGGCATGATTTCATAAAGATTACAGCGGAACCTTTCGGTGCCGTTTTTGGTTAAGCAAAAAAGCACCTTTGTAGTGTCGAGTTTACCCACGGGTACCTAGTGGTTTACTAGTGATTACTTTGTTAATTTTTATAACGCTGATAATCAATGATATAAAAATTGGCGATTTACAGGTGGTTTACTATGGGTACGCAAGTGGTTTACTATTGTAGTGTTTCACATCAGGCGCAAACCGCCGCCAATGATGTTGATATGTGAATGGAATTGCGTGCTCCATGCCGACGCTTGACCGACAGAATCGCCGTGACGATGAATTTTGAAACACGTTTTTACTTTGCAAAGTTAGCACATCGCCCACTGCGCAAGGACAAGCCCTGCGGGTTTTGAGGAAAATCTCCACCCTGCGGGTAGTATTTTGCACAAAATCCTTGCACCTCATGTGGGCTTGCATGTGCACTTGATTGCACGTAAAAATCATGTTTCACTTCTAAAATTCATCATTATGACACAGCAATTCTTCAACATCAGTCAAGCTCCAAGCAATGGGGCACAAGAGAACCTCGACATC
>JAFZUL010000163.1 GCA_017618355.1 Muribaculaceae bacterium | reverse complement strand
TGAACTCTGGGTAACCCCCAATACCGATTGCCGAAGGGAGCGTAGCCAACCGTAGGTAATCGGCATTGGGGGGATAACGGCATCTAGGTAATAGTCGCTGAAGGCGACCCCATGGGTTGTGCTCTAAACAAGGGGCCGCCGCTGGCGAGGAGGAGTTGGAGGTTGTCAATACCCCCCCCTTGACGCTTATTGCGCTCGCCGTTGGCTCGCTTCACAAGCGTCAAAGGGTAACTCAAAGGTCAGCCTTCGGCTGAATCCTGCATTCTGCATTGTGTGTTATTTAAGTGGCAGCGCATGGTAAGCATTATCCCTTTTTGCAATTTTTTAGAAAAAAATGAAAAGAAATTCGGTTTTTATCGCTGTTATTGGGAAATTTATGTCTATCTTTGTAGATTGCATAGCAGGTGAAGCTTGTTGTGCAGGTGATTTTTGTAGAACAAATTGATTGTCGTTAGCTTTATATATTTGGGCTAAACGACTTAAAATAAAACGATTATAGTTATGCTAAAAAAATTCTTCTTGGTAGTTTGCGGGTCATTTGTTGGCAGTTTCTTGGCCTTGATTTTCTTTACTATCACTGCAGTTCTAATGAGTTTTGTGATTTTCAGTTCCATGTCGAGCTCAATGGGCGTGAAGTTAGAGAAAAAATCTATCCTCTATATCCGTCTTGATGGCGAGCTCAACGAGCGTCCTTCAGAGATGAGCCAGATGATGGCAATGATTAAGGAGGAAGATGAAAGTCAAGACTTGAGCACTCTTATCAAGAGTTTGAAGTTGGCAAAAGAAAATGAGAATATCGATGGCGTGTATCTTGACTGCCGCGGTATGGCGTCGGGTATGTCGTCGCTATATGAGCTCAGGAACGCTCTCATCGATTTCAAGAAGAGTAAGAAGTTTGTATATGCCTTTGGCGACGAAGGAATTATGCAGAGCGACTATTACCTCGCTTCGGTTGCCGACAGCATATTCCTCAACCCCGAAGGCTCGGTTGACGTGCATGGCTTGGGTGCTTCCACGCCCTATATGAAGGGCCTTCTCGACAAGGTGGGAGTTGAGATGCAGGTTGTTCGCGTGGGTACTTTCAAGAGTGCCGTGGAGCCTTACATGCTCAGCGAGATGAGCGATGCCAACCGCTTGCAGCAAGAGCATTACCTGGGTAGCCTGTGGGGTGTGATATCAAAAGACATCGCGACCTCTCGCAATATTGATACCACAGCTTTCAATCAGCTGACCGACAGTGTGATGCTGACTATGAGCTCTCAAGAGTTGCTACAAAACAAGATTGTTGACCACCTGTGTTACCGCACAGAGATGGAAGATAAGCTGCGCCGATTGGTCGGTGTGGAACTGAAAGACGACCTGAGTCCGAAACTGATATCTCCTAGCGAGCTTGTGCTCACCGACAATGAGACTAAAAGTGGAGACAAGCAAATTGCCGTAGTATATGCCACAGGAGAGATTGATGGCTCTACCTCTGTGCCAGGCATGTCAGAAGAGGGAATCGACAGCGAGTCGCTGGCGGCTACCATCAGGACTCTCCAGTATGATGATAATGTCAAGGGGCTTGTGTTGCGTGTCAATTCACCTGGCGGCAGTGCCTTTGGCAGCGAGGTTATATGGAAGGCTATCGAAGACTTCAAGAAGAGCGGCAAACCCGTGGCAGTGTCGATGAGCGACTATGCCGCCTCGGGAGGATATTACATCTCGTCGGGTGCACAGCGCATTTTTGCCGAGCCCACGACCATCACTGGCAGCATAGGCATTTTTGGCGTGATACCTAATGCCAGCAACTTTATCAACAACACTCTTGGGGTGAAATTTGAGGAGGTGACAACTAACGAGAACGCAATCGCTGGTGCAATCTATAAGCCGTTGAGTGAGAAGCAGAAAGCCGCTTTGCAACGTATGGTGGAGCGTGGCTATGACCTCTTCACACGCCGCTGTGCCGTAGGCCGCAAAGTGTCGCAAGATTCCATCAAGTCGATTGCTGAGGGACGAGTGTGGGACGGCATCACCGCCAAGAATATAGGTCTCGTTGACGAATTCGGTGGCCTGCAGGCAGCTATCGACTGGGTGGCAAAGAAGGCCAATCTCGGCGATGACTACTCTATCACCAATCTGCCTGAAACGGAGATGAATTTCCAAGCTTTGTTAGGGCAGATGGCTCGCTCAAGGGTCGAGGCCGACATGCAACGTCGCATGGGAATGTTCTACACCTACTATGAGCAGCTCCAGGCTATTTTGAATAGGGATCAGGTGCTGTGTATCATGGAGCCTGTAGAGATAGACTTTTAGTTCGTTTTTCGTTTTTCGTTTATCGTTTTTCATTTCCTCATCAACCACTCTAAACTCTCCACTCTAAACTCTATACTCTGTAAATAAATGGATTTTGACAACATAAAACGTATCAGCCGAAAAGTGCTCCTCGGAACCGAGAAAGTGCTGCTCACACCATTGTCTTGGTGCTATGGCGCTGGTGTGTGGATGAGAAGCACGGCTTTCAACATGGGCATTCTCAAAGAGGAGTCATTTGAGGTCCCTGTGGTGTCGATAGGCAATGTCACCTTGGGAGGAACTGGAAAGACTCCTCATGTGGAGTATATTGTCTCTAGACTTGGAAGACGTTACAACATCGCCGTGTTGAGCCGAGGCTACAAGCGTCACACTAAAGGCTTCGTTATGGCCAGCGACAACCTCACTCCTGTGGACCTGGGTGACGAGCCATATCAAATCTACCACAAGTTTCGCGGAATCATCGATGTGGCTGTGTGCGAGAACCGTCGCAAAGGCATCGAGACTTTACTGAAAATAAATCCCGACATAGATCTCATCATCCTTGACGACGCTCTTCAGCATCGTTATGTGAAACCAAAGGTAAATGTGGTGATGATAGACTACAACCGTCCGCCTTTTGAAGATAAATTGTTGCCGTTGGGGCAGCTGCGTGAGCCGTCTCACCGCATCCTCAAGTGCGACATGGTGGTTGTGACCAAGTGTCCCGATGATGTGAAACCTGTGGATCTGCGCATGTTTAAGGAGCATCTGGAACTGTTCAAGTATCAGCAGTTGTATTTCTCAAAGATACGCTATGGCGCTCCTGAACCGGTGTTCCCTATAGGCAATCCAGAACTCACATCGCTCAACTGGCTCGA
>JAFZUL010000162.1 GCA_017618355.1 Muribaculaceae bacterium | reverse complement strand
CACACCTTCGGTAGTCTTATCGCAGGAAGTCAGCGAGAAGGCAACCAAAGCACTGAATGCTAAATATTTTAATATCTTCATAATAAAAATCTTTTTAAGAATTAATCTTACTATTATCATTTAGCCCAGAATACAGGAGCGTTGTCACCTGGATAGGTGGGAGTGTTCTGGTTGCGGTTAGCCGATGACTCAGCGTATGGGAACCTCTGGAGGATACCAGTAAGCGCTGGGTTGGCATCGATTGGATGATAGAGTGTACCAGGAGCTACAACTTCAGGGTTGTAAGCATCGGTAGCTGGGTTGTAAACTTGCTCACCCTTTACATTGCTCATTGCTGGGTAACCCAAACGGCGCATCTCACACCAAGCCTCGAAACTGTTGTAACCCGAGAGGTCAACCCACTTCTGGATACCGATAGCTTGCTTGTAGTTGTTCACGTCGAGTGGGAATTGCGCCAAAACATCCTCGTAGCCAGAGACACCTGCCTTGGAGAACGAAGCCTTGATAGCGTCGGCATAGTATTTTTGAGCCTGTGCGTTGTTCTTGTTCTTAGCATAGTACTCGGCAATGAGGAAGTTGATTTCCGAAACGCTGATCAGGACAACGGGGTCGTTGAAGTGAGCGTTTGGACGGCACCAGTAAGTTGTCTTGTAGTTAGCAGTGGTCGAGAAGTTGGTACCGCTTACACCGCCTTGGTAAGCATTGCTGCCGTTAGGCGAGAAGTAAGCTGCCAGACGACCATCCTTGAAGTCCTTGCTGGTAATATTCATGGTGTTGAGCAGAGCAACGTTCAGGATGATGTTGATTTGTGAAGCGCCATAGCTTGCAAATGCGTCCTCCATAAAGAATGGGTTGGCTTGGCCAGCCTCGTTCTTCCAGCAACCAGCGAACTGCACGTCCTTGCTTGGGAAGTTGTTCTCGCTGATAAGAGCGCCAATCTGGCTGTTCACGTCCTTAGCGCCGCTCTCACGGGTGAGGATGCGAAGCTTCAGAGCGTTGGCAAACTTGATCCAATCCTTAGCTGTTCCACCTGGGAAGAGGATGCTTGTTGCCACTTGGTCGCTGCCGCTTGCCTTGGCGAGAGCGTCATTGAGCTCGGCGAGAATGCCGTCATAAACAACCTGTCCGTCATCATAGTGAGGAGTGAGGTTGCTAAGGTCTAATGCCTCGGTGTAGGGAACCTCGCCGTAGCAGTCAACAAGTACTTGATAGGCAAAAGCGCGCAGCACAGTAGCTGCAAGGTAATTGCCCCATTCGTTATTAGCCTCGGCATAGTCACGAATGTACTTGAGGTTGTTCATTGCACGTGTGCAGAGCTGACGGTACATGCCGCTTGAACGTACAGCACTCTGGTTGAACTGGCTGTAGTCAAGGTAGTTGCTAGTACCGAACTCCTGAGAGTAGTGCTGTGCAAAATATCCACCCACGGTGCGCAGATAATCGCCATAGCTGTGTGCGACGTTCATCTCAGCAGCCGGGAGCATCATGTTAGGAGTCATATTCTCCTCGGTGGGAGAGTTGGGGTCTTGGTTGATGTCAAGGTAGTCG
This sequence comes from Muribaculaceae bacterium, assembly GCA_017618355.1. Classification (GTDB taxonomy): domain Bacteria; phylum Bacteroidota; class Bacteroidia; order Bacteroidales; family Muribaculaceae; genus Sodaliphilus. The sequence goes on along the minus strand of JAFZUL010000162.1, from coordinate 1,054 downwards.
TCGCATGAAGTGGCAGCTAAACCCAGCACCAAAAGACTTGCTAAAAATATCTTTTTCATAATCTTATTCTCCATTAAAAATTAGTACTTAATGCTAAGATTTACACCAAACGTGCGGCAGCTTGGGTTGCTGTAGAGCTCACCAAATCCACCAGCCAAGTCGGTACCGGTAGTGGTTGACTCTGGGTCAACATCATAGTTGTCGCGTGCTGTCCAAGTGAACAGGTTGTTACCAAACAGTGTGATGGCCACATTGCTGAGCTTAGCGGCGTTAACCCACTTCTTGGGAAGCTCCCAAGTGAGGCTCAAGTTACGCAGCTTAGCGAAAGTGCGGTCAACAAGGTAGTACTCGCCTCCCTGGCCGGCACCTTTCTTGTTCCAGTAGTCTTGCAGACCTTGGTCACTCATAATAATAGGTGTGGTGTTCTCTACATAGCCACCATTGCCATCGCTAACTACTGAGTTAGGAATGATGAATGGGCGACGCATGTTGTAGTCGGTAACGTAGGCATTACCAGTGAACTGCATCAAGTTCTTGGTACGTGAGAACATTGTGCCACCGTAGCGAACGTCGAGTTGTGCGCTCAGAGTGACGCCGAATGCGCTGAGTGAGGTGTTGACACCACCAGTCCACTTGTGGTTCATGTCGCGGCCAGTGTCAAGAGTTGTGCTGCTAAGAACGGGCTGTCCATAAGCATTAACAACTGGGTGAACAACACCCTTGGCGTCGGTATAGGTCTCAGGCAAGAAGGTGTAGTAAGAACCCATTGGCTTGCCTTCCTCGGCATACATGTAAACGGCATCGTCGCCAGCCGAGAAGCTGTAGATGGTAACCTTGCCACCCTCAAGACTCTCAGGCATTGAGAGAACCTTGTTCTTGTTGATGGCGAAGTTGAAGCCCAAATCCCAACGGAAGTTGTTGGTGAGAATAGGAGTGGTGTTAACGAGTAACTCGATACCACGGTTGCGAACCTCACCAAAGTTGGTAACCACATTGTTATAACCAGTAGATGGGTCAACGGGGAGGGTGAAGATTTGGTCTTTAGTGATACGGT
>JAFZUL010000161.1 GCA_017618355.1 Muribaculaceae bacterium | reverse complement strand
GGTGAAATACAGAGGGTCATTGAGATACCTGCTTCTAATTCTCAAACAACTTCTTCGATAAATCAGGTATTTGACTTCACCAACTTGTCGAAGGGGAAGTATCTTGTGAAATTCTATTATTATAGTCTCGATGAAGAAAAATTGGCACTTCAAACTGCTACTTACGAGATATTGGGGGTTATCCCAGGCGACGTGAACGGCGATGGAGTGGTAACTGCCGCCGATGTCACCGCGCTCTATGACTATCTGCTCAACAATGTCACCACCAATTTAGTGAACGGCGACCAGAACGGCGACGGAGATATCACTGCCGCCGACGTCACAGCTGTATATAATGTGCTGTTAGGGAACTGAATGTTTTCGGGATTCAGATTTTTGTAAATTGATTAAAAAGCTATATTATGAGTAAGTTAAGACTTCTTTTATTTTTTACTGTTTGCGTTTTAATGAGCTTGAGTATGGATATTAGTGCCGAGCAGGTAAGTGAGGCACAGGCGCGGAGTATTGCAGCACAGTTTATGGTACAGAAGAAAATAGGAACTGTTGCCACTACTGCACCTAAAATGCTGCGAGGCAAGGATTCCGCTCTGCCAGCCCTCTATGTGTTCAACGCCGAGAAGAATCAAGGCTGGGTAGTCGTCAGTGGCGACGACCGCACCTGCCAAGTGCTGGGCTACAGTGACAGCGGCAGTTATGACCCTAACAATGTTCCCGAGAACATGCAGGCATGGCTCGACCAGTACGTGGAGGAAATAGTCATGCTTGACGAGGGCATCATAAAACTTGATGAGGTCACTGCCACAGACGGGACTCCCAAAGCCAGCAGTGTCATCGCGCCACTGCTGACAAGCAAATGGGACCAGGGTGTCCCGTTCAATTTCCAGTGTCCACTGGACGGTGACACTTATTGCTACACTGGCTGCACCGCGACGGCAATCGCACAGGTGATGTATTACCACAAATGGCCCACCTCGACAAGCAAGAGCATCCCAGGATATACCCAGTCAGGTCAAAGTTATAGCATGGATGGCACCACTTACAATGACCTTCCTACCACTACGTTCGACTGGAATGCTATGAATGATTACTACGAAATAACCGAGACTTCCACCACTTCTGCTGCCAACGCCGCTGTGGCAAAACTTATGCGCTATTGTGGTCAGGCGGTACAAATGAAATATGGAACCAACTCTTCGGGCGCTACACCTTATGGTGAGGTTTTGGTGGATTATTTTCGCTACAGCCCAAAGGTACGCAAACTCTATCGCTATGATTACTCCAACTCGCAGTGGCAGAATACTATTCTTGACGAACTGCGGGCGCACCGTCCGGTGATTTATGTGGGGATGAAGCATTCTGGTGGTCACACCTTTGTGTGTGACGGCTACGACGGTAACGGATATTTTCACTTCAACTGGGGGTGGCGAGGCATGAACGACGGCTTTTTCGTGCTTTCAGCACTCAATCCTAAAAGCGGAGGAGTGGGCAGCATTGACGGTAACAATGGTTATATGATGCATCAATACATTTTAATAGGTATAGAACCAAATACGTTATCTACAGATGAGAAGAATTCAACAACTCAAAGTTATAATATGGGAACCGAGAGCACCACTTACACACGCAGTAGCTCTTCGGACCCCTTTGTCATTAATGTCACATCTTCGCATTATAATGAGTCGTTTGTAACAAGAACCTACAACTTGGGTTATGGAGTGTATAATTCCAATGGATTTGACTTATTACAGACCTATTCAAATCAAGCTACAAATATAACCATAGAAAGTAAAAAGACTTATTCATTCACCAGAACATTGAATTTCGGCAAGAACTTTTCTAACGGCACCTATTATCTGAGGGCCATAGGAGGTGAGACCGGCAGCAGCACCAGATATCCATGCTATTACTCAGGGCATAACTTTTTCAAGGCTGTAGTCAACGGCAACACCCTGACACTCACTCCCGTTAACACAGGTTCAGGAACCACCGAGGGTGTCACGGTATCGGTGAATTCTTATAGTTCAATGAAAAGAGTCAATCGTCCCCTGGAGATAAAAGTTAAGGTGACAAATAATAACTTCTTTGATTATGTGCCTGTTTATCTCTTTGTCAACGACAAGGCGATGGGGGCCAACTCCATCACCCTTAGCCAAGGGCAATCGGAGTATGTGACGATAAGTTACACACCCACTACGGCAGGCACCAATTCACTGAAGTTCACTGCCGACGCCAGTGGAAATAATGTCTATTGCACCGGCTCGGTAAATGTGGAAAACGGTGTTGCCGCCAATTTGACAATGAGTTACAGTCTTCCAGGCTCAAATAGCAGTTATCAAGTGCCAGGAGTACTCAAGTTTGATGTTGGGGTAAAGAACAACAACACAACGGCTTATGATGACTATATTGTCGTCAATCTTTACAAGCGTCATGGCACGTCCAATAAATATTCTCTTATAAGTACAGTGTCGAATGTGGTAAATATTCCAGGCTCGACTACCCAAAATGTGGAATTTAATTTCACTGACTTGGAGCCTTCAAAATATTTTGCCATTTTCTATTATTACAATGTCAACGAAAAAGTTGAGGCCAAGCGTACTGTGGCTATTGAGGTCATGAAGAAAGGGGATGTCAACGCCGACGGAGAGATAACAGCTGCTGATGTCACCGCACTCTATAACTACCTGCTTAACGGCACCACCACTAACCTCAAGTTTGGTGATCAGAACTGCGACGGTGAAATCACCGCAGCCGACATCACCGCCGTGTATAATGTGCTGTTGGGGAACTGACAATGGCTAAAATCGCTATTGGCTACCGATTCTTAATCACTTTGATCTGAAACAAGACAACCTGCACTCCGCTAAGGACCGTGCAGGTTTTTTTCGTCAATTTTGGATTTATTTCCTTTTCCTCATTTAATTCCTCTAATTCCTTTTCCTCCTTTTAAAAATAATGTGTAACTTTGCACGGTTTTTTTGAGAACAACACAAAACAACATCACATAAATTAAATCAAGAAGTAAAATGATTTATCCTATCATTACAGCCGAAGAGGCTGCCGAATTTGTCAAGAATGGTGACAACGTGGGCGTATCGGGATTTACCGCTCCTGGCTGCCCCAAGGCAGTAGCACCCTTCATCGCCGCCAAAGCTCGTCGCGAGCATGAAGCAGGCCGTGAGTTTAAAATCAACATCTTCAGCGGAGCATCGACCAACGACTTCATCGATGGCGAGCTCACCCGCGCCGAGGCTATCAACTATCGCTCGCCTTACCAGTCGCACCCCGACCTGCGCAAGGCCATCAACAGCGGCGCTATCCACTACAATGACCGTCACTTGAGCGAGCTCTCGCAGGAGTTCCGTTACAACTACTACGGCAAGATGGACGTGGCCATCGTTGAGGCACAGAGCATCAGCGACGACGGCGAGATCGTGCTTGGTACTTCGGTAGGCTGCACTCCCACTTGGCTGATGTGCGCCGAGAAAGTCATTATCGAGCTTAACGACCAGCTGCCCGAGAGCATCCGTGGTCTGCACGACATCTACATCCCTCTCGACCCACCCAACCGTCGCGAGATTCCTATCTACACACCTCACGACCGCGCTGGCTCACCTACAGCCCATGTTGACCCCAAGAAGGTTGTTGGCGTGGTGAAGACCTCATTCCAGCTCGGCAAGGCCGACGCTTTCACTCCAGTTGACGAGACTACTCGCCAGATTGGTCACAACGTGGTGCAATTCCTCATCAACGAGATGAAGAATGACCGCATTCCTAAGTCGTTCCTGCCGTTGCAGAGTGGTGTGGGCAATATTGCCAACGCCGTTCTCGACAGCCTTGAGGAAAGCGATGAGATTCCACCATTTGAGGTTTACACTGAGGTGATGCAGGACACATTCGTGAAGCTCCTTTTGCACGGTCACTGCAAGTTTGTGAGCACCTGCTCGCTCACACTCGCTTACGATACCATGGCAGAGTTCTTTGCTAACATCGACAAGCTGCACGACAAGGTGCTTATGCGTCCATGCGAAATCTCTAACAACCCCGAGGTTATCCGTCGTCTGGGTGTGCTCTCAATGAACACCGCCCTCGAGGCCGATATCTTCGGTAATATCAACTCGTCGCACGTGAGCGGCACACGCCTGATGAACGGCATCGGAGGTAGCGGTGACTTCACCCGCAACGCCTATACTTCAATCTTCATGTGCCCGTCGATCAAGAAAGACGACTGCATCTCGACTATCGTGCCAATGTGTACACACATCGACCACACTATCCACAGCGTAGATATCATCGTCACCGACCAGGGCGTGGCCGACCTGCGCTTCAAGGACCCAATTCAGGCCGCCGAGGAGATTATCGAGAAGGCAGCTCACCCAGTTTATCGCCCATTGCTGCGCGAGTACCTCAAAGTGTGCAAGATGGGACATGTGATGCAGAACAACGAGATGGCTCTAGCATTCCACACTGCCCTCGCTCGCGAAGGCGACATGCGCAAAGCCAACTTCTCAAAGTAATAAGGTAATATTACCTAATAATCATTTATGACGCTCAAGGGAGTTAACCCTTGAGCGTCATGGTTTTATTGTTTCAAAGTAGAAAAATCAGCAAAAGAGAACCGACCCCTTTTGCTGATTTTTGGGGAATAATTGTAAATTAACCTTAAATTATTTGCATTTTACCATTTTGATGTATTATCTTTGCATTGTGAAATTATTACTAACCTTAATCTAAAAACAACACTATGAACTATCTTAACCAGAGCGAGAGTGCTCAACGTCGTGCAGAGCGCGACATGGAACTGACGGAGCTCTACTGCGAGATTTATGACAGCCTCAAGGCGTGTCGAGTGAAGAACATGCGGCGTGTGGCGCTCACCATGGCGCTGGCAAGCGGCAGTCCGCGATACCATGTAGGCTTCGATAGGGCCTATATTGTGGTGGCTCAGTTGCTGCGCGACAAGGGTGCCATCGCTTTCAAGAGCAGCTGCATCCGTGATATGTGGCTGGAGATTACAGCTCGTGTGGAACGCCTGATGCGTGAATGCAAGTTGTCGATTGCCCAAGCGGTGGAGCTTGTGCTCGAGCAGTGTCGCGCCTCGCGATTCTTCCTTGCCGAGGAACATGCCTGGGCAATTATCAAACGTGAATTGAGCAAGATGAACTGCCGTCGCCCCTATGGCAGAGCAGCGTAGCCGCTGGTTTGTCGCACGCGATACTCGCGAATTTTTTACTAACCCGATTTTTTAAAAGCAATTACCCATGAAAAACAATGTAATCACTATTAACATCGATTTTGACGAGATTCTTGACTACGTCTATGCTCAGAGTGCTTGGCATGCGGCCTATAATGATGGCATGCGCGTGCTCACTCCCGACAACCGCCGCATGTTGCTGCTCAAACTCAAAGAAGGCTATGCCGATATCCGTCAGCGCGTGATGGGATACCTCACCTTCGACAACTACAATCCCAACATCGAGTCGCGCAACATCACAATGACTTTCGAGTTCAGGCATCAGCAGCCGGCGTCGTTTGACGAGGCGCTTCACGACACTCTTGTGGCTCTATTGTCGAATTTCGTGCTGATGCGCTACTATGGCGAGATTGACGCGCGCGGCATGGAGTATGGCAGCAGCATTTTCTACCTCGAGTGGCGTCGCTACAAGTCGAAGCTGCTGCTCGCCTTCGCCCACGACGAGCTTTGATGACAAGAAAAGAGGTGTATCATAATGTGGTGAACCCCAAAAGTCGCAAAAACTTTTGGAGTTCACTTCAGATTCAACATTACGATATAACCTCGAATTTTTTAGTGAAGAGTGAGATTCATCTTCCGATGTCGTTCACTTGATCAATCAGGTAGTCGGCTCCCTCACGGATAATCGACTTAGCGCCTTCTCTAAGAAAATCTTCGCCTCTTCCTATCAGCGAAGAGTCTGAGTTCTCGTTAGTGACGTTTCCCTCCTCAGGAGTTGCTGCGCGCTCGCGTGGTCTCTCGCCAAACACTCTGTCGCCAATCATGTCTAATAGGCCATCTATCAGCCTGTCGTCAAGATTGTCGCCGTCGAACGAGAACCATTCGCCAAGTCCCATAGCATCCTCCACATATTTGGAGATAATCTCATTAACCTTTTCGTTGAGCTGTTCCTTGTTGAAGGTAAACACATTGCCCAGAATGCCAAGAGACACTCGTGACTTCTCGGCGCCGGTGTCGATATAGCCGATTGAGAACAAAACATAATTATCGACTTTTACATTCTCATCTACTGCACTGCGGATGAGCCAGGTAGATGCCGACTTGACAACACCTCCAATTAGGTTGTTGCCGCCAAAGTTGTCGATGGTCTCGTTAACCCATGTGCGCGACACGTTGGTGATTTCGCGGCAGTGGTCATCCTTCTTGGGATTGGTGATGGTGAGAATAATAGCGAGTGCGGCTATCACGCCCAGAGTCACCCATAGGCCTGTGTGGCGCTTCTTGGGTTTAGCGGCGATAGGAGTCTCCTGCATTGCTCTATTGGCCATGTTATGCTGGCGTCCGCTCCATTGTGGCGGAGTGGCTTCGTCTATTATCTCTTCCTCATCGGCAGAATATAACAGCAGGTCTCTCAGCTCGTCGATGTCGGCTGCCATAGTCCAGTCGTCAAGGCCCTTGTGCCATACAGGGGTGTTGGCATCAATTCCCATCTCACGCAGTTGGTCGATGGTGTAGGGGCCATGCTGTTGATCATTCAAAATTATAAAAAATTCCATAGTACCTAAAAAACATTTTTTTAAAGTGAAACAAAAATTTAAAAAGTATGTATAGAAATTTTTTGTTTTTATCGTTTCGAACTATTAGATGACCATAAGGTCCCGAAGTTTAATGGGGTTAATACAAAAAATGTGCCAATTTTTTGGCAAACAATTCTTTTATAGATTTTGTAGGCGTGATTTGCTAGGATGAAAAAATCTTCTTACCTTTGCGATGTCGAATAATTCACTTTAAAAACTATAGATTATGAAGAAATCGGTATTATCACAATTAATTGCGTGCTTAGCACTGGTGGCGCTTTTCACAGCTAGTGTGGAGGCTCAGCATAGCAACAAGATTCCTTCTTCCCTCTCGGGAAAGGCAAGGGAATACTATGCCGGTGCCATCCAGGACGATGAGTATTCGCAGTTGGCGTTGGCAGTATGCTACCAGAATGGCGAGGGCGCTCCCAAGGATTACAACCAAGCCATATATTGGTATCAGAAAGCTGCCGATAAAGACAATGTCATCGCACAGTATAATCTTGGAGTCATGTATGATCAAGGAATGGGTGTGCCACAAAATTACGAGCTTGCTGCTTTTTGGTATCAGAAAGCAGCCATGAGAGATGATGCGATGGCGCAGTGCAGCCTTGCAAATTGCTATTTCAATGGCGAAGGCATGAAGAAGGACTACAAAAAGGCTGCTTACTGGTATGAGCAAGCCGCTATGCAGGGCAATGCCGTAGGGCAGCGTTGTCTTGGCATATGCTACGACGAGGGTCAGGGCGTTAAGAAAGATCAGAAGAAGGCCGCTGAGTGGTATCTCAAAGCCGCTGAGCAGGGCGATAGTGACGCTCAATACAACCTGGGAGTGCTTTACCTTGAGGGCAAAGGCGTGAAGAAAGACAAAAAGAAAGCCGCCGAGTGGCTTAACAAAGCTGCCGCACAAGGCGACGAGGATGCCAAGACGTTACTCAAGAGGATTGCAAAATAATCCACGTCAAAGACAAAAAATTGAGCAGGACATCATATGGTGCCCTGCTCATTTTTTCTTTAAATCTGAGATTGATTATTTGTACTTAGCCATATCAAATCCCAGTCTCACGCCGTTGACTTGGCTTGCAACGCTGTTGATGGTGCTGTTACCACTTGTTGCGCCCAAGGCTTGAAGCACGCTCAAGAGTGTCTTCGACTCCATGGTGAATGACATTCCGTTGCCGATTCGAGACACGAACATAGGAATTGTGCCACCCGAAGTCTTCAAGTTGAGCTTACCGCTTGAGTCATAGGTGTAAGTGCCATTAAAGCCAACACCTTTGAGCACTGCCTCAAATGTGCCGTCCTGCTTGAACGCAAAACCAGTATTATTGTTGGCAAAGCCAAGACTATTGAAAGTGTTGGTAAGAGTCTGTTTAACCTTATTGGCTGTTGCAACGCCACCTGCGTTGATAAGAGCATTCTGGCTAGTGAATGCGCAGCCAGGCTGTGCATAAATCCAGGTGCCTACAAGGTCATTTTTGTTAATAGTCGTGCCACCGATTACCATGTCGGTTGCATTAGCGGCATTGTCAGTAAAACCAAAGATGTTTCCCAAAATGCCGTTGCTACCTCCGCCAAGCACGCTTCCAAGCACACTTCCAAGTATGCTGCCAGTGTTGTTAGTAGTAGTTGTGGTGCCCAAACCAAGAAGATTTCCGAGCAGGCCGCCACCGCCGCCGCAACTGCTGAGTACCAGCATTGCCGTTAAAACGAGTGAATAAAAAGCTTTTTTTACCATAATCTTGTGTTTTAAAGTTTAATTATAAAAGTAGAAATAGGATATTCATTTTTGTATTATTTTGCAAATGTAGTAAATAAATGTGAGAAATGAACAAGTTTTTGCGCTTTTTTATCAAATTATCTATAATTACTATGCTTTTTTTAGCCAAAATCTTGTCTCTTTCGGCAAAAACACTTACTTTTTGGATAAAATTTGGCTGCGCTTCAACAAAAATGCGATTAAGCGAGAAAAGCTGAGCTTGCTCAAAGCCTTGCGAGCGCCTAAATTCACAAACGAAGTGCAAGAAAATATTTTTTTAAAAACAAAAAAATAAATATTTTTATGTGCTGTTGGAAGTCGGAAATAACTTTCGGCGCAGCAGAAAGTTATTCTGACTTTCAATAGCAGTAACAGAATCAACTGGCAATACAAAAAAACCAAAAGGGAGACCGTAGTCTCCCCAGAGATTAATTAATTTTGTGTTGTCATGTATAAACAATTAACCTCGGAGCAAAGTTACCAAATATTTGCCTTACT
>JAFZUL010000160.1 GCA_017618355.1 Muribaculaceae bacterium | reverse complement strand
CATTATGATACAAGTAGAGACATTCAAATGGCACCCGGGGAGCGAGCTCCCGGAGTGCGGCCTGGTACACCTGGGCATCGAGACAAGCCACGAAGTGATTGCAATCGTAGAGGAGAACCGGTACCGCAGTACCTTAGTGCTGCAGTATCACCGCCAAGAGGGATGGCAGTATGCCAACGGAGTGGGCCTTGACAAGGTTTTCCGTGATGCGAAAGTGTTGCAGTGGGCATTCACACCAAGACCCGTGCAGTGGTGGCAAGAGAGCGAGAACGAGGAGTAATTAACCACGTGGTGGGGACAATGAAGATCCCCACCACTTAAAGAGACCGAAACTATGATTTATAATAAGATGACCGAGAGAGACCTAGAAAAGTTACAGTCGCTAGCTATAGAGGCGGCACTGATAGTGCAGGACTACCGCCCCGAAGGGATGGGAACCATTGAATGGATGGCGCAGTGCGACCAGTACCGAGAATTGGCGATGATGGGCAGTTACTGCCTGCTGGAGTTGCAGACTAGACACAAGGAGAAAACGAGAGGCAAAGCCTCAGTTTAGAGGTTAGTGTTGAGAGTTTAGAGATCGCACCGATTATTTCGGTGCGTTTTCTTTTGGCACCCAGAGAAACCGCGCGCTCGCTTCGCTCGCGGATCTGTATAATGCTGCATAGAAACTCACGCAACCCTATATGGGATCCGTGAGTACTATTTTTTTGCAATTTTATTTGCAAAATAGTGATATTGTTGCAAAATTTCATTATTTTTGCAAAATAAAACATGGTAAAAGATGGCACTGAACGGCAATATATTCGCCTTTTCCATTAATGGGTTTTGTAATCCATTGAGATATAGTGTGTTGTCACCGCCATTTAATACTCACTTCGCTCGTGGTTTAGAGTATAAAGGTGGGTGCTTAGAGATTATTGACACAAACGGTTGCGGCATGGCCGCACCGTAGAGAACATACGGCACATCTCGGCTTCGGCTGGGGTGTGCCGCTTGCTTTGTAAATTATTTACTAACAATAAAACCATAAAGGTATGAAAAAGATTCTATTACTTCTTGTAACGCTCATGGTGGGGCTTGTGGCGCAAGCCACGGTCTCGACCCCCATCTTGTTCCGAGGCATGACACGAACTGGTGGCAACAACTCTTTTTGCGTCTGGGCCGTCGAGTCGAATTGGGGCTCAGACCAGCAATCACAGCTGCCAGGTTCCAGCTATTATTTCAGTAATTATGTAATACACGGGAATAACTCGCCTGCCACCATCACCCTCTACGGGAGGCTCAATTTCCAGGAAGGGACCTCGCCCGCCGACGTTGTCACAGGCAATGGCTTTAATGTAATCATCGAAAGCAGCACGCTGTGGTTCTATGGCGCCACGGTCAAGACCGGCAGCGATGCCACCGTCACTGGCTGCTCCGTTAATGTGAGCAGCGACAAGCACACGCTCACTGTCACCATCCCTGAGGGCAAGACCTTCGGCTCTATCACTGTCAATTATGTGGCCAACGAGCCTTTCTCGAGCTCCAACACCGTCATCAGCGGCGTGGAAGACGATTATCTCTACCAGGGCGAACCCATCGAGCCTGAACCTGTCGTCACCTACAACGGCACCGTGCTCACCAAGGGCACCGACTACACAGTGAGTTACGTGGGAAGCAACAGCCTGGGCTCCGCCACCATCACCGTCAACGGCACGGGAAACTATGCCGGCACTATTTATAAAAGCTACACCCTGCGCGACGTCGACCTGCGCGACTTCAATAGCTTGGGCAACAACACCTACGAGATTGCCACTACCACCGACCTCGACTACCTTGCCCGATACGTCAAAGCGGGCAACTACGGCAACGACTGCACCGGTCTCACCTTCTTGCAGACCGCCGACATCGCCTACAGCTACACCACAGAATGGACAAACGGCGGCGAGAACAACTTCACTTCCGTCGGCGTCTATAGCAAGCCTTTCAATGGTACCTACGACGGCCAGAACCACACTGTCAGCGGCATACGCATCTTCAAAACTGGCACCACAACTTCCGACGAGAGCCAGGGCCTTTTTGGCTACGTCGGGGGCGGCGGCACCGTGAAGAAAGTCATCCTCTCCAATACTCACATCTGCGGCTTCAAAAATACCGGCGGCATCGTGGGCTACAACAGTGGCACCATCGAGGACTGCCGCGTGGAGAGCAACGTATTAATAAAATCTGTTAGAGCGACCACCAGCGTTGGTGGCATCGCGGGCATCTGCGCCTTCGGCGGTACCATCAGCCGTTGCACCTTCAAAGGCACAGCTGAGTTTATGTCATCCCCTTCTTCCGACATCGGCGGTATCGTCGGCACACTATCCAACAGTACCATCAGCAACTGTCTTGTGCTCGGTGCTTTTATAAGTGGAGACATTAACTACTCCGGCGCCATCGCGGGGAACAAAACCGGTACCCTCACCGCCAACTACTACCACAATTGCATGGTGGCTTACTCCAATAACACCAATGCCACTGTCAACGTCGGCGTGGGATTAGAGGGAGGCCATGAAGACCAGGACGGCGCGCGCAGCGTCCACGCCCTCACCCTGCCCAGCGACGTCACCGCCTCGGGCGAGACCGTGACCATCGACGGCGTGACCTACTATGCGTCGAACACCACCGTCACCCTCAGCTACAATGGTAATGAGGTTTTAGAGAACTTTGTCGTCAACGGCGACACGATAGAAGGCGCGACCTTCGTTATGCCCGCTGCCGATGTTGTTGTCGAAGCCGCCATCTTGGCGCGCTATACCTTCAACAGCGAGACTGGCGAGCTGGCACTCCTTTGGGGCGAGTTCAACAAGGACCACAAGTGGGGCAGCGAGGTAACACCCACGGCTGTCAAGAGCGTCACCGCTACCAGTGAGGTGAGCTTCACTGGCGACTGCTCCAATCTGTTCAATGGTTTAGCGGTGTGCGAGAGTATGGACTTGAACAGCGTCAACACCAGCGAGATGACAAATTGCTACAGAATGTTCTACTGGTGCGCGAAACTCGACACACTCGACCTCTCGAACTGGAACACCGCCAATGTCACTGACATGAGCTATATGTTCTACACTTGTAAGGCTTTGGACTTGCTCAACATCTCGAACTTCGGCACTGGCAATGTCACCAACATGAGCTATATGTTTTATGAGTGCAATAAATTGAAGACTATCTTCGCAGGCTCAGGATGGAACACCGAGAGTGTTACAAATTCAAGCTATATGTTCACCCACTGTTTGGCACTGGTAGGTGGTAAGGGAACCGCTTTCGACGCTGACCACATCGATAAGGAATATGCCCGCCTCGATGGCGGTCCCGACTGTCCAGGCTACTTCACCGATGTGAATGATGGACCTTATGTGCCACGTTACACTTTCGACAGCAAGAGCGGTGTGCTGACGCTTAATTGGGGCGAGTTCAACAAGGACAACAAGTGGGGCAGCGAGGTCACCAACTATAAAGTCAAGAGCGTTATTGCTACCAGTGAGGTGAGCTTTACTGGCGACTGCTCAGAGCTGTTCGCAGAGCTACATCAATGTTTGAGCATGGATTTGGAGAATGTAAACACCAGCGAGATGACAAATTGCTACAGAATGTTCTACTGGTGCACGAAACTCGACACACTCGACCTCTCGAACTGGAACACCGCCAATGTCACCAACATGAGCTATATGTTCTACAATTGTAATGGTTTGGACTTGCTCAACATCTCGAACTTCGACACCGGCAATGTCACCGACATGAGCCAAATGTTCGGCGTCTGCTCGGCTCTGACGTCACTCGATGTCTCGAACTGGAACACCAGCAATGTCACCAACATGAACAATATGTTCGACAACTGCAAGGTCTTGACTTCTCTCGACATTTCGGATTGGAATACCGTCAATGTCACTACCATGAAAAGAATGTTCAGCGGTTGCATTGGTCTTACCTCGCTCGACCTATCGGATTGGAACACCAGCAATGTCACTGACATGAGCTATATGTTCTTCAACTGCAATGTCTTGACTTCTCTCGACCTATCGGATTGGAACACCAGCAATGTCACTGACATGAGCGATATGTTCTACAACTGCATGGTCTTGACTTCTCTCGACATTTCGGATTGGAATACCGCCAATGTCACCAACATGAACAATATGTTCGGCAACTGTAACGGTCTTACCTCGCTCGACCTATCGGATTGGAATACCAGCAATGTCACTGACATGAGCGATATGTTCTTCAAATGCTCAAGCCTCACCACCATCTACGCAGGTGCTGGTTGGAGCACCGAGAGTGTTACAAATTCAAATAATATGTTTTATAACTGCACCTCATTAGTAGGTGGCATGGGCACTACATTCGATGCGAACCTCGATGATAAGAGATATGCCCGCATCGACGGCGGCCCCGACTGCCCGGGCTACTTCACCGAGAAGAATGCGTCAGTTCCTGGTGACGTGAACTGCGACGGCTCAGTGACCAGTGCCGACGTGACATGCATCTACAACTACCTGCTTAGCGGAGATGAGTCATTTATAGACACATGCGATGTGAACAACGACGGCTTTATCACCAGCGCCGACATCACAGTCATATACAACATCCTGCTGGGAAGTAAGTAGATAAATTTTGTCTTTTGCGCTATAGAGCGGTTACCGTACTTTTGCAGTACGATAACCGCTTTATTTGTGGCTATCTCTAAACACTCAACACTAAACTATAAACTTCGCCAAAGTCGACTAAAAATATGGCAATAACACTCTCAACTCAGATACCGGCTCTTTTGTTCTCCTCAGCAATCCCCGACCTCGCCATCGCAACGGACACCGATGGCGAGGTGGAGATTGCATTGACCTCGGCTGGTGCCGTGGTGTTCGCGGCGAGCCACTTCCCCTATAATAGACAAATCAAGGTCTTTGACCTTCGGTCTGTGGTGGAAATGTATATGCGTGAGAACGAGTCTGCAATGAATGACTTCACGGTGACGGCGACAGTGAACAACGTAACCAATCAACTATGCACGTTCAAGGTGATCTACCTTGAGCATAGGTTTGATGGGGACATCGCCGAGTTCCTGAGGAATAACTTCCTCACCACACAATCGTCGAAAATGACATCAAGGGAGGTGACAGAATACCTGTATTTCTTTGCAGCTGCCAATGAAAATGTGTTGGTACGTCACGAATTGGTGGTGAGTCACGACGGCGGCGAACCTTACCTTGTTGTAAAGAGGGAAAGCAGGGCCTCATACAACCAAGACCGCATAGAGAAAATAGAGGTAACTTATCAGTCGATGATGGGATGGGTGACTGATGGATTAGAGCATACGCCCGACCGTGTGAGACTGCTTGCCTACAGTCTGCACGCAGGGCAACGCGCCTTCACATACTATGTGCAGGACGGCGAGCCTCAGGTGGCATTGTATTTCCGCAATGCCTATAACTGCTATGAGCTGTGCGCACTGAATGCGATCACCACGCAGAAGGCGAAGGTTGACCGCTCAATAGCAGCCATACATAGGCTCTCGACGTTCTACAACCAGCATAACGAGAAGCAATACGAGGTCGAGACAAGCGGTTTGACCATGGAGCAGGCACAATGGATTGAGCAGCTGTTCTATTCCCATGACGTGCGTATGGCAATAGAAAGGACTGACTTCGAGGACGAGTACAGTCCGACTTACCAACCTCAATTTATGCCTATTGTGCTTATCACCGACTTCACCTGTGAGATTGACGACAAGGACGGCGAACTCAACACAGTGAAGTTCACGTACCAGTATGCTGACCGCAGGACATACTTGCCGACAGATTACTTGGCGGTAGATCATGACAGAATATTCACTGAAGAATATGGACCAACATTCAGCTAACGCTGAAGTTTAGAGGTGAGAGTTTAGAGAACGAAGAGGACGGTTGGTCATACTCCCCCCAACCCCCTCTGTCTCATAGGGGGAGCTTAAAAAACTATGGCTAATTCAATTCACATATCAACGCTTCGCAAGATGCTCAAGGCTGGTGACCCAGTGGACATCAAGCTGTGGACGAAATCGGGAGAGATCCAGGAGTGGAAGAACTGCATTCCGCTGCGCTACAATTTCTACAAGGGAACACGGCAGGTCAAACTGCTCAACAGCGGACAAATCAGGCAGCTGAGGGATGTTTGCGTGTTCCAGGTTAATGGGATTGAAGTTTTTTTATAATATAAACTTCAGTTTTTGATAAATTTGGTGTATCTTTGCGACATACTTAAATTTTATATAAATATGAAATCACATATAAAGAGTTTCGGTTTTCTTATTTTATTCTTCTTTCTTTTTGGCAATTGTTATGCTTTTGCCAATAATAAAGAGGTTAAGATTCTATGTATTGAAATAAAGTCCCCTCAGAACGATAGCTTATATAGTAAATTTGTTTTAAGGGACATGAAACTTGATACTGCTTATGTTTTTAAAACTGGCAATATTGATAGTGTATTGTCTTGTAGAAATGATTACGACTGGAAGAAAATTTCCTCCGACATCATAATTGCTCAACAGGCCAATGTTGACAAATCAGCATATACATATTTATATCTTGCTGAAGAGTATCATAAAATGAGAAATTATGTTAACCTATTGGCATTACATGATTGTCAGATTGGCGACACTCTATTTATAATGGACAACATGAATACTATAGAATGTACAAAATCTGAAGTTTCATGGAAAAATAGTGACATAAACAATTATTATATAACCAAAATAGATGAATATTATGTATTTGTCATACCATCTTCTTCATATGACACAAATTTCTACTCTAATCCGCA
Organism: Muribaculaceae bacterium; assembly: GCA_017618355.1. GTDB lineage: Bacteria > Bacteroidota > Bacteroidia > Bacteroidales > Muribaculaceae > Sodaliphilus. Next base: position 2,725 of record JAFZUL010000160.1, on the reverse strand, counting down.
GTCTTTAATATGCAACTGGGATTTGTCTGGATTAATTCAGGAGTATAATTCAAAAAAAGAAATAATGCAGCAATACACTTATAACTTTGGTGAAATTTTTGTGTCAAGGATAATATTACAAGAAGATGGAAAATATTTGTTCGATACCATAAACTATAACGACTATCCATAGATTTGTAGCAAATAATATTGTCTTTTAGACAACCGATACAACTCCATAATTTTGCGTAAACCAAATCGCAGAATTATGGAGTTAAATTTTAATAGTGTAGAGACTATCGCCAACTTGAATGCTTCTGCTGCATTTCAAGTTGATTCAGGCAAGGTGTTCAAGGAGGACACCGATATTGTGCCGGTCATTATTGATGAACGGCTCTCGTATATGCCGTGGGGCGGCGATAATGAACTGCCCTACAATATCCTTAATCTGATTGAGAGCGACGAGACGCTCTCGACGTGTCAGCAGTTCAACGCAGAGGTGTGCTACGGCAGTGGCCTGCGCTACAATGTGGATCAATGCACCAAGGCTGTAAGGCAGGAGGTTGAGGACTTCCTCCTTGACAACGCCATGGCGCAGTATTGGCTCGGAGTGTGCCACGACTTCAAGCACTTCGCCTTCTGTGTCTCGGTCATCATCCTCAACGCAGACGGAACGAAGGTGGTGCGACTGATGCGCAAGGAGGCTTGTTACTGTCGACTTACTCCTGCGGAGAAAGACGGCACGATAAAATATCTGCTATACGCCAACTGGCGGCAGCCTATAGCAAAGCGTGAAGACATCGAGGTGATTGACTTGCTCGACATCAACTCGCCGTGGCGCGACCTCGCAATCAGGCTCGGGCGCATAGCAGGCGATGACGGCAAAAAGAAGATACGCACCAAAGCGAGGAAGTTTGCTGTGCTGACACGTGTCCCTACACCCGACAGCACGTATTACCCCATACCGTATTACGGTTCGCTGTTCCGTGGAAAGTGGTACAATATAAAGCAGCTTATCGGGATGGCGAAGGAGGCGAAGCTCAAGAATATCGCCCCAATAAAGTACCAGATTGAGATCTCCAATAAGTATTGGGATTCCATCTTCAAGAGCGAGGGCATTACAGACCGCAAAGAGCAGCAGAAACGCATAGTCAAGGAGAAGCAGCAGATTCTCGACTTCCTCACGGGCGTTGAGAACGCCGGCAAGGTGTGGTTCTCCACATTCTATGTGGCTCCCACTGGCGAGGTGCAGCACGAGGTCGTCATCAACAAGATTGACAACGACAAGGAAGGTGGCGACTGGTCAACAGACATACAGGAAGCGGTGAATATGTTCTGCTTCACTATGCGTGTGCACTCGAACCTCGTGGGTTCGGTGCCAGGCAAGTCGCAGACCAACAACTCGGGTTCGGACAAGCGCGAGCTTTACACCATCGCCCATTCGTTGCAGAAACCCTATCACGACCTGCTTTTCACCGTGCATCGCCTGATAATGCGATATAACGGATGGAAGGATGCCTTTCCTGAATGTCCGTTTGTGCAGCTTTCGCTGCTCAGCGAGCATGTGGACGCACAGGAGGTGACTATGGAGAATGACGATGATAAAGACGGAAAAACAGAAAAAGAAGAGGTATGGCGACACAATTCATAACTACAGACCAACAACTACGCAAGTATCTGCCTAACGCCTTCGCCACAGCAGAAGGCGAGGCACCATTTTTCGAGAAGGTGCTGCCGTGGCTTGAAGCCGCGGAGCGATGGGTAAGAGAGCAGTTTATCGGCGACACCTTTCTGCCGATACTGGTGACAATGGAAGAGAACCATCCACTGCGCCTGACGGCGTGCAGCGTGGTGGCGCATGAGGCGATGATGCGTGCCGTGCCGTCACTTGACTTGGTGCTCACTCCGAATGGGTTCGGAATCGTGAGCAATTCTAACGTTGCACCGGCAAGCCGTGACCGTGTGGTGAGGCTTGTTAACTCGCTCGAAACCTCGCGAGACATCGCCATAGAGCAGATGCTACAATACCTGTTCCAGAATGAACGCTGGTATGCCACATCGAAACGCCGATGGTTCACCGCTACGCTGTTCCCAAATATCGACTTGGCAAACCTGTGCGGCATCACGGAGAAACGCTGGGCGAACTACCTCGCTCTACGCCTGAAGGCTGTAGAGGTGGAGCAGCGCATTGCCGAGGAATATATCTCGCCTGAGCAGATGGATGTGCTTCGTGGCGAGGTGGTCGGCATCGACTGGACGTTCACGCTCGCTGACCGTTTGCACTTGCGAGTCATTGAGCAGCTGCGCGCCATCGTGGTGAGCGCTTTGCAAGGCTCACCTCTCAATATTCAGGGACTGCGTGACATCGTGGACTTGATGCGGAAGAATGGGGAATATTTTGCCGAGTTCGCCAACAGCGACACGGCGAAATTGTTCACTCCACCGATTTTTGAGAATAAAAAACGAAATCATGGGTACTGGTTCTAATTCGGCTTCGCCGAAGTTTAGAGTTGAGAGAGCCATAATACCCACCCAATTCGGTAAAAATCTCAAATTATTAAAGGATTTTGTCGTATAGTGGTTGCCATGTCAATGAATATATATATTTGTAGTGTATAATATTCACTTCTTAAACTTACAGCATATGAAAAAAACATTACTTTTCTTGATGGCTCTAGTTGCAAGCCTTTCGGCTTGGGCGATAGAGCAGGACAACACTACTGTGAGCCACGATTGCGTTGACCTT
>JAFZUL010000159.1 GCA_017618355.1 Muribaculaceae bacterium | reverse complement strand
AGTAAGGCAAATATTTGGTAACTTTGCTCCGAGGTTAATTGTTTATACATGACAACACAAAATTAATTAATCTCTGGGGAGACTACGGTCTCCCTTTTGGTTTTTTTGTATTGCCAGTTGATTCTGTTACTGCTATTGAAATTCAGAATAACTTTCTGCTGCGCCGAAAGTTATTTCCGACTTCCAACAGCACATAAAAATATTTATTTTTTTGTTTTTAAAAAAATATTTTCTTGCACTTCGTTTGTGAATTTAGGATGAATCAAAACCCTCTCCACTCTATACTCTCCACTCTCTACTCTCTACTACTTTGTGAGGAACTTGTTGTTGATGTAGGCGTTGAACTGGTCTCGGTAGCTGTCGCCAATGGGCACGTCGATGTCGTCGCCTATCACGATGCGGTTTTTGCTCACCTCTCTAATCATTTTGAGATTAATGATGTAGGAGCGATGCACACGCATGAAGGAGCGGCTTGGCAGGCGTTCTTCCATTTTCTTCATGCTCAGCAGCACGATGATGGGGCGGGTGGAGTCCACGAGGTAGATGCGCAGATACTCGCTCATGGCCTCGACATAGCGTATGTGGCTGATGTTGATACGCACTATCTTGTACTCTGTCTTGAGGAATATGGCATCGTCTTCATCGATTTGGCTCACTTCTTGCAGTGTGCGCAACGCGTCATAGCGTTTCTTGATTTTATCACTCGCGCGCTTCATGTCATCAAAGCCAAAGGGCTTGAGCAAGTAATCAATGGCGTTAAGATGGAATCCCTCGACGGCATACTCGCTGTAGGCAGTGGTGAAGACCACCATTGGCGGGTTCTCAAGAGATTTCACGAAGTCGAGACCATTAAGTTCTGGCAAGTTTATGTCGCAGAAGATGGCGTCAATCCTTTCGTTCTCAATTATTTCTTTAGCTTCAATAGCACTCTGGCAACATGCCACGAGTTCGAGGTAAGATAATTTCTTGATGTAACCTTCCATTTGCTGCAATGCAAGAGGTTCATCATCAATGGCTAAGCAACGTATCATGATTTTTTGGGTGTTTTTATGTTGTTATTATTAGTTTCGTCTTCACACTTCATAACAGGGATATCCATAGTGACGCAGAACTCTTTCTCGCCATCGTTGAAGTCAAGGGTGTAGTTCTCGCCAAAGAGCAAGTCAAGGCGGTGGTGTATATTAGGAATTCCAACGCCACTCGACTCGCTGACTGTGGTTTTGCTGTTTTTGTTATGCTTGCTATTGCGGCACTCCCACCGCAACCGCTGCTCGCCCTCGTCGTTGGTGTAACGTTCGGTCTTGATGTGGATAAATGACGGCTTGTTGTAGCTCACCCCATGCTTGAAGGCGTTCTCAACAAATGAAATGAATACTAATGGAGGCACGCAAATGTCGGAACCATCGTCGGGGTTGTCGACGGTGAACACAAGTTTGTCGTTATAGCGCAAGCGCATAAGGCTCACATAGTTTGCCATAAACTCCTCCTCGCGAGTGGCCCTCACAAAGCGGTGGTTGCTCTCATATAGCACATACCGCATGAGCTTTGAGAGGTCGATGATGCACTTCTGTGCCTTCTTCGGGTCGATATCAACAAGTGCGTGTATGTTGTTGAGGGTGTTCATGAAGAAATGCGGATGCAGCTGATATCTCAAGTTCACCAATTGTTGCTCGGTGTTCTCCTTCTCAAGTTTCTCGAGTTTTTGCTTTTCACTTAATGACCTTACATAAAGTTTCACGCCAAGATTGGTGCCAAGGCCAAAGAGCAGCATGATGAACGAGATTATATCACGTCGTTGAAACGCTGGAGGTGGGTCCTTGGGATTAAATTTCTCTTTCCCATAAAAACCCGAGGGAGGAGTCTCCGGCGAGTTGTTTTTTTCGCCAACAGTGAGTCCTGCCATGGGACGACTGTCGGGTTTTGGCACATCGGGTCGTTGGGTGCACTGATACAGCTGGAACACTCCTATCAGAAGTATTACTCCCGCCACATAATACAACGCCTTGTGCTTATACACAAGCCATGGCGCTATTATCTGATCATGAATGGCAAATGCTATGACATAGACAATGAATATTTTCCAACTCCTGAGCAAGTCGTTTTTGAGGAACTCGGTGTCGGTTATGTCATGACCATGAAACAAGGCGCTGAATGTGGGTGCCAAGAAGATCATTAACAGCAATAACGCATAGACGAGATATTCATATTTGTTGAAACGTGCCTGTGGTTTCATTTTTAGCTTTCAGTGATATGGTTTTTTCTACAAACCACAAAGTTAGTAATAATTATTATACCTACAATTTTTTTTCAGTAGATGCTCATATTTATTCAATGAAATAGAGCAAATTTTAATAGAGCGGCAAATTGGCTCTTTATTTCGCGATTTTCCCAAAAATGTGAGTTTTTTTATTCCGAGCAAGCGATGTAGGCCTCAAAAAACACCTTTTTATAAGTTTTTTCAAATTAATTTCGCAAATTGTTTTTATATTAGACAAATATCTATTACTTTTGCACCGCAAAATTAAAAAATGATTTTTAAAACACAGATTTTACATATACTATGGCAGAAAAGAAAAACCAAGAAACCCGCACAAAACTAGAAGAAATCAATGATTCGCTGTCGGGTATCGAGCAGAAATTCGAGCAACACAAGAACCTTATTTATATTATTGTGGGTGCTATTTTAGTTATTGCTTTAGGTATTTGGGCGTTTACACAATATGGATACGCTCCCAGAGTAGAGAAAGCTAAAACCGAGATAGCCAAGGCCGATGATATGCTTCTCAAGCCTGCTTTACAACAAGGCGCTGCAGTTACCACTCAAGACTCTACAAATGCATTGCAGGTGTATGAGAGCGTAGCAAAAAAATATGGTGACAATCTTATTTTAAAGAATGGCGAGGGCAACCGTGCTAAATTGATGGCTGCACAGATTCTTTATGCAAGAGAGAAGTACGCCGAAGCTCAGAAGTATCTTGAGGATTATTCTCCCAAGGGAAAGATTATAGGCCCCTCATCACAAATCCTGCTTGGCGACACTTATGTAAACCAGCAGATGTATGACAAGGCAATCAAGGCCTACGACAATGCTATCGACCTGTCGAAGGATTCGTTCTGGAGCATGATTACATGGCGCGAGATAATTCTCTTCTTGCTTGCCCTTTGTGCTCTTGCTACTATCGTGTTTGAGGCAAAAAGAAAGGATGATCCCAACCGCACTTTGGCATTGATTGCTTCTGTAGTTATCTTCCTTGCATCGGCAGGACTCCTTGCTTATATGTTAAGCAACAAGAAAGGCCACGAGAACAAATCTCTCATTTCTTTCGTTATGCAGAAGAAGGCTAATGTCCTCGATGCTCAAAAGAATTATGACGAGGAAGTTAAGATCTACGAAGAGATTGAGGCTAAATATACTGGTCCTGGCAGCATGACAATGCAGATTGAGCGCGCTAAAGCTAAGGCTGGCAAATAAGAGTTCTCATATTGTGACACATAATTTAAAAAAAGAGAAGTTGGATTAAGCGACTAGTCGCTTAGTCCAACTTTTTCCTTTAATTCCTTTAACCCCTTAACACATTACAAAAATGGAAACAAGATACAAGCGCATTTTACTCAAGCTCAGCGGCGAGTCGCTGATGGGCAAGCAGGGTTACGGCATCGACCGTGAGCGAGTTGATGACTATGCCGAGCAAATCAAGGAACTTGTGGATGCCGGCGTGCAGGTGGCTATCGTGATAGGCGGAGGCAATATCTTCCGTGGACTCTCGGGTGCCACACAGGGCTTTGACCGCGTGAAGGGCGACCAGATGGGAATGCTCGCCACAGTAATCAACTCGTTGGCACTTTCATCGGCCCTTGAGGCCAAAGGCCAGCCAGCACAGGTGTTCACCGCAATCGCCATGACACCAGTAGGTGAGCACTACACCAAGTGGCGCGCCATTGACGCCATGAATCAGGGCAAGGTAGCCATCATGTCGTGCGGCACCGGAAATCCTTTCTTTACTACCGATACAGGCAGCACGCTGCGCGGCATCGAGGTGGAGGCCGACGTGATGCTTAAGGGCACCCGAGTTGACGGCATCTACACCGCCGATCCCGAGAAGGACCCAACCGCCACCAAGTTTGATACTATCACCTACGACGAAATCATCAAGCGTGGCCTCAAAGTCATGGACATGACCGCCACTGTGATGGCAAAGGAGAACAACCTCCCCATCCACGTCTTCAATATGGATGTGAAAGGTAACCTCAAGAAGGTCATCACTGGCGAGCCAATAGGAACGGTAGTGACACCGTAAAATGATTAACAACCCTATAAAATAAAAACCGTGAGGACCGAAATCCTCACGGTTTGTTTTATCCTAGCTATTCCTAGTAATTCCTAACCACTCCTATTATTTATCCTCTTGGAATAGTGGGTCTTCGGGCATAACCATGATTGGTTTCTGCTCGCTGGCTTTGAGGATGTGGGCAGGGACATATTTTTTGTCAACCACCAGGCGGAAGGCGTACTCGTTGAACCAATCGTTGGTCATGATGATGTAGCCTTTGTGCCCGCTGTCGGCGCCCCAGGAGTTCTCCACTTTCCACTTGATGGGTTTTCCGTTCTCGTCAAGATCTACTGCAGTGAGTGTCATGGCATGTGTGGAGCCGCTGTCGAAGGTGGCGATGCGGTCGGCCTTGTTCATGCCGAATGTTGTGCCAAAGAGTGTGCCGTAATCAAAGTTATCGAGGGCGAGGTAGCCGTTGGTGCGGTTAAGCTGCTTGCCCACGTCGTAGCTTGAATAGAGTTTGGTGGAGTCTTTGAGCGAGGCAATCGCCATCTGCGCGATATCCTCCATTGGCAGGTTGATGTAGCGCCAGTTGTGACCGTCATAGGTGTGACGATCCCATTCTACCTCGTAGGTCTTGTAGTACTCGCGTCTTGGATCGTTCATCGCCATGATGAAGGTGCCGTTGATGGGGCCACCCTGCGTCTCGCGGTAAAACTCAAGTGGGGTGTAGGTGCGTGCTTGAGTCACTGCCTTGCCGTCTTTGTTCTTGAAGGCGTAGGTGAACGACTTGATGGGCTCACCCAACGTGAGCGACAACATATTATAGATTTCTCCTAGCATTTCTGTTTTGCGCTGGCGAATGGCGCTCTTCGACTTGCCGTCGGCAACCATCTTGCGTAGCTCCAGGCCTTGCTCGCGCAGTTTCGAAGAGACAAGCTGACTCATGCGCGATGTGCGCTCGGCACTGTAGGTCTCGGGCTGCGCCTCAACGGGCACTAGGCCATATTTCTCAGCTAGGTCAGCAGCGCCGCAGAATGTGCCTCCGTCATTGATGGGATGGTGGAAGAAAAACTGCACACGTTGGTCGTCGATGGGCTTGTCGGCACAGTCAATCACGCCTTGCAGCATGAGATTGGCCTTCTCTAGCTGGTCATAGAAGAACAGGTAGTCGTGAGAATACTCCACTCGCAGCGTGTCGTTGTGACGGCGGGCGAAATTGGCGCGCATCACGTTGAAGCTGGAATACATCCAGCATCGTCCGCTGGAGCGTTGGTTGTGAATGCTCTGCTTGGGAGTCTCGATGCTGAAATGGGTGTCGGTGATAGTGGCGTTGCGGTAATTCTTGGCGAGGTCGTCGATAGAATTTGCCGCCATGGCATTGCTCAGTGCGGCATTGCTCTTACCAGCCGCCGCTTGGGTTATTTGTCGCATCATGTCGGCGTCAATGCCGCCTTGTGCTCGGTTTTGCGCCATCACAGGCAGCGCAAGCGCCACTGCTGCGATAAGTGCTAATGTCTTGAAAGCTTTCATGTTGTTATTAATGTTTTAAATAATTGTTTTATGCATTCTTCATTGCCTTTTGTCGATAGAACTCGTCGAGGTTGTTGAGATACTCGCTCTGGGCGTTGTAGCACATTACAAGCACAGCTACCAGCACAAAGGTGTAGATTATCATCCAGATGGTGAACGAGCGGCGATAGTCGCCGTTCTTCACGTTGAGCAGTACATAGAGGGCAATGACCACAAATAGCGGCTGTAGCGGCAGAGCATATCGGCTCACGGAGCCACCAGTGATGAAGGCGATAATCATAAACAGCACGAGTGGCCACCATGCCCACATTCCCAAATTGTCGCTTTTTGGATGAAGAATGGTGATATACAGGAAGTAATATAGACAAGCGCCACCAACGAAGTACCACATAAATCTGAACCGTGGCAGCAAGGTAAAGATGGTGGCGTGAGAGTAGTCATAGAGCCACGGGAATGGTATAACATATTGCACGCCTGCGGTGACGGGCAACATTAACAGGCGTTTCCACTCAGGATAGTGGTAGTAGTCGCCAATGATGGCGAAATAAGGCTGCTGCACTACGCCCACTTTGAAGGCGAGAGCCATGGCGTCGCCGCCATCAACGGTGCGGTATTGCTGTCCGAAGGTGTAGGAGAAGATGATGCTGAACGCCACCGTTATCACCGCCGCTATCACTGTAAGTAACGCACCATAGCGCCAGTTGGCGCGATGGTTGGAGAAAGTCATCATTAAGGCTCCTACAATGGCGAAATAGACGAAATTGGTGCGTACCATAGCCATCAGCAGACAGCCAGTGACAAAGATTGCGATATCGCGGTATCGTTCGCGTTTCGACAGCGTTTCACCACTCGCCATGCCTGCCAGTGTATAGCCCACCAGCAAGAGGCCTAAGGCACAGCCTGCCTCCTTCTGGATTCTCAGTCCTTGCGAGACGAGGAATCCCATCAACGACACTAAAAGCATTGCCACTGCTGCGATAATCGAGGGCTTGAAGTCTTCAAACTTGCGGCACAGCATCCTGCATGCTATTTTGCCAGTCATCACCACAGTCAGCAGCATGAACATATAGTTGAGCGCCATTGGCCAGGCGATGCTTACTCCCAGTACTTTCCACTGCCACAGCATTAACAGCGGTAGTCCCTTAAATGGAAGTTTTGGAGAGGGGCATCGGCCGTCGTAGTGCGATAACGCCCAGGCGTAGTAGCTGCCAGAATCGGAATGAAGGTTTGGTTCCTCAAGCGTATCGCCCACATCGACGGTACACACCTTGATGCTATATATCACATACAACGCTAGAAGGAAACCAATTGTGAGCAGTATCCAGTGCCCCCAGCGGCACCAGTAGCGGCTGCGGGAGTAGATAAAGCGTGGGATGAGATAGGCGACTGCCATCGAGAGGATAATGCTGATGGCATCGGAAAACTCAAACACCTTTACGACAAATGTCGCCAGCAGCGCAAGTGCCAGAACCTCGCCCAGCAGGTGCATCATGCTCCCCGCCGAGAAAGGGTGTTTTATCATCTGTGCCACACTATTCTCTCGATTGCTCATTAGTTCAGTTATGAAATCAATTCGCAAAATTACAGTTTTATTTAGTAGGATGCAATTAATTCTAAAGAAAAATACAGCGACAATAATTCGTGATTTGTGTTACGATGTCATCGTAACTAAAATTCAGAAAAAACTAACGACTAAAAACTGAAAACTAAAAACTTTTTTACTATCTTTGCAGTGGCATGATACTGGAGCAAATTTCCATATTGAATTATAAGAACATCGCTGAGGCGCAGTTGCAGTTCTCGGGGAAGGTGAATTGTATGATAGGCAATAATGGCATGGGTAAGACCAACGTGCTTGATGCTATCTACTACCTAAGTTACTGCCGCAGTTTCACCAGCAACAACGAGCACAGCGCTGCCATTAACCACGATGCGCAATACCTGATGCTGCAGGGACGTTACAGTCGCAAGGGTTCGCCTGAGGAGATATCGCTTAGTGTGCAGCGCGGCAAGCGCAAGACGTTGAAGCGCAATGGCAAGGACTATAAACGGTTGAGCGAACACATCGGGTTACTGCCAATAGTAATGGTTTCGCCACTCGACGTTGACCTGATACGTGGCGGTGGCGAAGAGCGCCGCAAGCTTATGGACCAGATTATCTCGCAGGGCAACCGCCAGTATCTCGATGCCCTCATTCGTTACAACAGGGCCCTCGAGCAACGCAACTCGATGATTAAGAATGACTATCGCGATCCGTTGCTCTATGAGACGGTGGAGCAGGCTATGACGACAACCGCCACCATGCTTCACCAAGCTCGCCAACAGTGGCTAGAGGAGTTCGCGCCTATCTTTATGCGATACTATCAGGCTATTGCCGGCGATGGTGAGAAGGTACGCCTGAGCTATAGGAGCCATTTGAGTGAACTCACCATGCAGCAGCTGCTTAATGCCAACCGCGACCGCGACATGATTATGGGCTACACCACGCGCGGTGTGCACCGCGACGACATCGAATTGTGGCTCGGTGACCACTCTATGCGCAAGACGGGGTCGCAGGGCCAGTGCAAGACTTATACTATTGCGCTGCGCATGGCACAGTTTGAGTTCCTGAAGAAATACACAGGCACCACGCCAATCCTTTTGCTCGACGACATCTTCGACAAACTCGACGAGCAACGTGTGGTAAGTATCATCAACGTGGTGAGTAACAGTCAGGACTTCGGCCAGATTTTCATTACTGACACCAACCGCACCCACCTTGATGAGATAATCTCGATGATGAGTGGCGACTATGCTATGTTTGTGGTTGAAAACGGCACTATTACCCCTATCGCCAGCCGCCAGGAGGAGGCGCAGAAATGAAACGCACCGAGGCAAAATCGATAGCCGAGATAATTGGCGACTTCCTGCAGCAAGAAGACATTGAAGATGCTGTGCTTGAGCAGAAAGCATTAAGGCTGTGGAGTCAAGTGGTGGGACCCGGCGTGAACCGCATGACCACTGAGCGATTTGTCGATAATGGCGTGATAACTGTGAAAATCTCATCAGCCGCCCTGCGCAACGACCTGATGCTATCCCGCACAGCAATTATCACCCAGCTAAACCAACTAGTGGGCAAGCCTGTGATAAAGGAGATTGTGTTTCGTTAATGCAGAATGCGCAATTCAGAATGCAGAATTTGGCTTCGCCTTATGTTAATGCATAATCAGAAGCTAACCATTTAGTTATTGTCTTCTTTTTCTTTATCTTCCTCTTCTTCGTAAGTGCCGTATTGTTCTTCTTCGCGGCGCTGCTGTAGTTGTTCTTTTTTACGCAGGGAGAGGTAGAGTAACAGTATGATGACAAGTCCCACGCCTATAATGCCAAAGTAGTATAGGTATTCACCACGTTCGAGGCGGTCACGGCCAACCCAAGCCATTACAGCGAGATAGGCTAGCATGATTATAGGGAAAATAACCGAACGTTTAATCTTACTCTTGCTCATTGTCTTCTTCAATTTTATATGGTGATAGATTAGGGTCGAAAAGTCCGTTTTTCAGGTAGTTATAGATTTTGAGGCACGCCCAGGCATCTACGGCGCCGTAGTTTTGCTGGGCGGGAGTGAGTTCAGGCGCTTCCCAATTGGTGAGCTGCTGACCTTTGGCGATTTTCTCACCGAAGAGTATAGCATAGATTTTCTGCAGACTGATATCGGTGATGCAGAATTTCCCAACAATCTCTTGCAGGTCGATAAAACCTTGTGGCTCATGGCAGTTGTCAAACTTGCTCATTATCTTGAAATCATCGTGGAGCGAGAGTCCCACTTTTTTGCAACGAGGGTCGGCGAGATAATGTGCAAGGTCTTGCGGCACGCCAATCTTGCAGGAACGGAAGAGGAAGCATTCCTCGGGAGTGGAGATTTGGATAAGCGCGGTCTTGTGCACTACGCCTTTGCGGAACGAGGGTCTTGTCTCGGTGTCGAAACCCACAATCTCGTGATTCTTCAGCACCCTTATTGCCTCTTTTACGTGAAAGATTGAGTCGATGACGTGAATGTCGCCAGGGAACATCACTTGCGGCATACTTTGAATGATGGTTTTGTCAATCGAAATCTTCACTTCTTCTTTTCTTGCTATTTTACAACCTTTTTCGGTAGTGCAAAAGTAATAAATAATATTTTAAGTGCAAAGATTTTGAGGAATTATTTGATTATTCCTCTGCATCGTCATCCTCCTCGTTGTCGTCGTCGGGGACGGGATTCTTTATTGAGGAGACTTTGGTGATGGTGCCTTTGGAGTTGAGGCCTTTATAGGCACGCGACATCACTTCGAGGTTGATGATGATGTCGCGGTTCACTTGCCGCGGATTGTCGTTCAAGGAATGAGAGAATAACCATTGGTAGGTCTGCTCAAGGTAGTAGATGCGTGCAGGGGCGCCGTGGTTGGTGCCTGGTAGCCATTCATATCGCAGCAGCTTGTCGTTGCCTTGCTCTTTCAACGCATTGACCACCTTCTTTGACTGCGCAATGGTCACCGCCCTATCGGCAGTGCCGTGGAAAATCCAGAAGGGCAGAGTGCCCAGTCCCTGCACATCGCTGAGCGTGCATCCTCCGCACAATGCCATTGCTGCGGCAATCTTGTGAGGATAGGTGCCAACGAAATCCATAGCGCCATATCCACCTAGGCTCATTCCCACGACATAGATGCGTGTGGTGTCCACGTTGTAGTTCTTGACCACCCATTCCAGGATGTTGTTGAGTCGCTCGGGTTTCCATCCGCCGCCAGGGTTTTGAGGGGCGATTACCATCGCCTCGATGTTGCGTCCTTTGGCGATAGCGTCGAGGGTGAGGTATTTGTGGAACGAACGCAGTCCTCTGCCACACAGCTTCGCACCATGTAAGTAGATTATTATAGGAAACTTATCGTTAGGTTTGTCGAAATAAGCCTGTGGCGCATAGAGCCAGAAGTCATAGCCGTTGCTCACTTTGCCAGTCACCGCCGCCATCTTGCCAGGCTGAGCCTGAGCCGCCAGCAACGTGGTGAGGATTAAAATTACTATTGATGTTATTCTCTTCATTATTATTGATTTAGCGTTATTTGTTTTGCATTATTTTTGCGTTTCGTTGCAGACCAGCGAGTTTTGCGCGCTTTACTGCGCTGTGGGAGAAGATGTGGCTAAATTGCTCTTGGGTCATCGTGATGATGTCGTCGAGGGTTAGCGACAGCAGTTCGGGCTTGGGCTGGAACTCGGGGGTAGTGTTGCCAGTGGCGTGGAGGTTGTGTGGGCAGCACTTTTGGCATTCGTCGCAGCCATACACGCGGTTGTAGATAACATCCTTTACCCATTCGGGCAGGTCGCCTTTATGCTCGATGGTTAAGCACGAGAGGCAACGGCGGGCATCAACTGTCTCTCCGCAGCGTAGGGCTCCACTAGGACACGCCTTCTCGCAGGCGCGGCACTGCATGCAGTGGTCAAGGCAAGGCTCGTCGGGCTCTAGTTCGAGAGTTGTCACCAGCACCCCAAGGAAGAAATATGACCCCTTGCCAGGGATGATGAGCTGGTTGTTCCACCCTATGAATCCCACTCCAGCGCGCTGAGCCCAATATCGCTCCCGTAGCGGCGCCGAATCAACGCAAGCCCTTGATTTACATCCTGTCTCTTTCTCAATTGCTTCGCCCAACTTCCATAACCGCTGTTTCATGACCTCATGGTAGTCGCGACCGTAAGCATAGTAGGCAAACTGTGGCGCGTCTTCTCTCTGGAACACCTGCGGATAGTAGTTCATCGCCACCACTATCACTGAGCGAGCACCTTCCAGCAGCAGCTCAGGGTTCTCCCTGATTGCCTGATGGTTCTGCGCCCATTCCATGCATCCGTTCTTGCCGCTCAGTAGCCACTCATGATAACGCCCCACCGCCTCGTCATCGACACGGTCGGTCCGCGCAACGCCACATGCGTCAAAGCCCAGCTGCATGGCAATATGCTTTATGTGGGTGCTGTCCATTGACTTAAGAAGTTTTTGACCCTATTGTATCGAATTGGTAGCCTTTTTGTTGCAGCCACTCGATGGCTCGTGGGAGTGCCCATTTCATGTTTTTCTCGGCTTTCAGGGAGTCGTGGAACACGATAATCGAGCCGTTGCGGGCAAATCGTTTCACGTTGGCGAGCACTTGCTCAGGGCGCAACTTCTTGCTGTAGTCGCGGGTAACTAAATCATACATTATGATTGTGAACCTTCCTCTCAAGACCTTGCTTTGCGCCCATCGCAGCAAGCCGTGAGGAGGTCGGAACAGTGGCGACTGGATAAGGTCGTGAGCACGGAACACGTTATGCAGGTAGGTGCGTGTAGTGGTGTGCGAACCCTGCAGGTGGCTCATGGTGTGGTTGCCGATGCTGTGCCCTCGCCGTTTCACTTCCTCGAATAGTTCGGGGTTGCGTTCCACATTCTCGCCAACCATGAAAAACGTGGCTTTCACGCCATATTGGTCGAGGGTGTCGAGCACCCACGGCGTGACCTCAGGAATGGGTCCGTCGTCGAATGTGAGATATACTGTCTTCTGCTTCTTCTGGATGCGCCAGATGGTTTCGGGAAACAGCATCCTGTAAAGCAGTGGCGGGCGTTCTATTAACATTTCGTTTATATTTGGTTATTTCTAGATTTTCTAGACGTTCTAGAAATACTAGACATCTCTTCACTCTTCTCTCTCCACTCAAAACTTACTAAACACCACCAAAAGAAGGATGTTTTTCTCCTTTTGGTGGTGTGTGGATGAGAGAGAATTATCGGTTAATTCTCGTCTTCGAGGTTGATGCCTTCGGGCTCTGTTGCCACACCAGGGCTGTTGAATGACGACATCGCCTGTTCTTGGTCTGGAGCCTGCATCTGTTCCATTTGGATTTGCGCATCAGCTTCACGCCTTGCTTGCTCTTCGGCAACCTGCTGCTGGTAGAAAGCATCGCGATCTTCCTTAGACATCGAAAGCGTTTGAACCATCTCTTTCGAAGGTTTTTTTCCCGATTTCTCGACGCTAGCATACTTATTGACGAAGTTGTCGAATCCCTCGGGATTTACTTCGCGGTATATGTCAAACATCATGGTAGTTGCCTGCACCATATTGCGGTCTTGGTCGGTGAGATTGCCACTGGCAATATCATCAATATCCATACTTTCATAGAAGATGCAGTATTGAGCCATGCGCTCCACTTCACGCTCAAGCACTGCTGTGGCCTTCTTGCGTGCTGTCTCGCTGTGTCCGTATTTGTAGATATCGGCATAAAATTGAGCCAGTCTCAGCCCCATCACGTTCTGGTAGGGAGCGGTCTCAGCGGGCATTTTCTCTTCCATCAGGTCGAGGATGTGCTCTGCCTTCTTGAAGCGGTCGCCCGATTGAGTCACGAATTCTTTACCCTCAACCGAAGTGCTGTCCGTTATCTGGTCTCCAGCTTCGATGCCCTCGATGGTGAGTGAGCGCGCGAGCGACATCATTGAGAGTCGCATAGTGGAAACCATGCGCATGGTGGTCTCGTCAAGATAGAGGCTGCCTTTAGGCGCCTTGTCTAGTCCACCCCACTTAAACTTAGTGGTGACGATGTTGTACATCTTGTCGGTGTTGCACTCTATCTCGCTCTCCTCGTCGTTGAGCAAAGCAGGAGTAACCTGATAGCAAAGTCCTGTGCTGAGCATATAAGGTCTCAGGCCCATATACAGGCTCTCGGGCACTGTGCTGGCGAAATATACAGGACGTTTCCAGCCTTGAGCTATGCTACTTGCCACCAAATCAAGAGTCATGGTTTGACTGGCGCTTAAGCCGCCACCAGATTCTTGATAAATATCAATAGGAATATTGTCGATTGCTCTATCACGCATCGACTCGGGCAAAACGCCAGCCTTGATGGCAGCATCAAGGTTAGTAGGAATCAGGACTTGAGTGCTGCTGAACACATAGTGGTCGTTCTCGTCTTTAGGTGCCTTATCGCTATAGAAATTCTTGAGCAACGTCTCAATGGGGATTGGAGAACCGCCGGATAGACCTTCTTTAAATGCTCCGCCCTGTCGCTTGTCGTAAGCGTAGGTGGTTGGTCCAGCATACATGGGCAGCGGCTTGCTGTCGTAAGATGCGCGCTGCATCTGTGCGATGTACCAATCGGTAGAGAGGTAGCTCAGGTTCACGGCACGCACGTCGGTGCGCACACCCTCAACCTCCTGCAGATACCACAGTGGGAAGGTGTCGTTGTCGCCGTTACAGAAGACGATGGCGTCCTTGTCAAGACTTTGCAGATAGTTCTCACCGAAGTCGCGTGCGCAGTATCGTCCCGAGCGGTCATGGTCATCCCAAGTCTGGCTTACCATCTGCAATGGCACTGCAAGGCCGATAATTGCTGCTATAGCTGCCATTGCCAAAGCTGGTGCCTGATGGCTGTAGTCAGGAGTAGTATCTTCATTCTTAATACCGCTTGTGGAAGTTTCTTTCTTCTGCCCAATCAGAGCCATAGCGCATTTCCACAGTCCTGCCACACCCATACCTATCCAGATTGCGTAGGCATAGAACGAGCCAGCATAGGCGTAGTCTCGTTCACGAGGCTGGCTTGGCGTCTGGTTAAGGTACATCACGATGGCGATGCCTGTCATGAAGAACAGGAAGAATACCACCCAGAACTGCTCAATGCCCTTCTTTCCTGAGAAGGCTTGCCAGAGCAGACCAATAAGACCAAGTAGCAATGGCAGCATGTAGAACACGTTGTGGCCCTTGTTGTTCTCTCCAAACTCATCGGGCACGTACTCGAGGTTGTTAAGACGAGTATTGTCGAGGGCTGGAATGCCGCTAAGCCAGTTGCCGCGTGCCACATCGCCAGGTCCCATGCTTGCAATGTCGTTCTGACGTCCGGCAAAGTTCCACATAAAGTAGCGCCAGTACATGTGATGCAACTGATAGCCGAAGAAGAACTGGAGATTATCAACCATTGTTGGCTTTAAGCCTTGACCGGTTTGGGTACTGCCATTTTTGTCGGTATAAGTGATATTTACTATGTTACCGATTTCTTGTGGACTATTGTATCCAAGAATGCTGGCATAGTCGTTGGCGTGCAAATAGCTATGGATGCGTGGGAACAGCATCTCGGTCTCGGAGGCATATTTGTAGTCTCTTTCAGGACCTAAATCGATATACTCATCTGGCTGGTTCTTGTCGGTCTTCACCAAGCGGGTGTATTTGTGAGGCCCTTCTTTATAATCTACCACAGGCGACATGAATGTGTTGCCATAAACCAGTGGCGACTTGCCATACTGGTCGCGGCTGAGGTAGCTAGTCAATGCGAAGGGACTGTTGGGCGAGTTCTCATCGAGAGGCAGATTGGCGTTACTGCGGATGAGCACGAGGGCGTAGCAAGAGAATCCTATGAAGATCATCATCATGCTTAAAATGATGTTGCTGTAGATGCGTGGCGAGATACGCTTGCTGAATTTGTGGAAGAAGATTACCAAAGCAATAATCAGCAGACAAGCCATAGTGATTCCTGTGCCTCCACTGCCAATCATGAACATGCCCGAGAGCAAAACGCTCAGGATGATGCTCACTCGCTTCAAAGATTCGCTCTTATCGCGGTGAAGCTCAAAGAGCGCCCAAACAAAGGATGCCATCAGCAGCACTGCATAGAATATCACGCCGCTGTTGTAGCTCATGTGCATACTGTTGACGAAGAATCGCTCAAAGTATCCACTCATCTTCACAAATCCTGGCTCTAGTCCGTAGAGAATCAGGACAATGAGCGCAAACGAGATGAGCAGCGTCAGGAGCGAACCCTTGACAGTACTGTTCTTGGTCTTGCGATAGTAGAAAATCAGGGCGATGGCTGGGATTGCCAGCAAGTTGAGCAGATGCACGCCCAGCGAGATGCCAAAGATGAAGGCTATCAAAATCAGGTAACGGTCGCTGCTGGGGTCATCCGCACGGTTCTCCCACTTGAGGATTAGCCAGAACACCAGTGCTGTGCAGAACGACGAGAAGGCATACACCTCGGCCTCTACTGCCGAGAACCAGAAGGTGTCGCTCCATGTGTAGGCGAGTGCGCCGCACACACCGCTGCCCATCACTACGAGGTACTGAGCCAGCGACATGTTTTCTTCCTCACCTTTCTTGACCACCAGCTTCTTAACCAGATGAGTGATAGTCCAGAACAGCAGCAAGATGGTTGCTGCGCTGAGAATGGCCGACATGGCATTCACACACTTGGCGACTGCTGCCACATCGCCACCGGCAAAGTTGGCGGCGAAGCGTGCTGCGAGTATGAACATGGGGTTGCCAGGCGGGTGGCCGATTTCTAGTTTATAACCTTGCGCGATAAACTCTGGGCAGTCCCAGAAGCTTGCTGTGGGCTCAATGGTCAACATATAGGTGACTGCCGCCACCAGGAATATCAACCAGCCCATTACGTTGTTGATTAGATTATATTTCTTCATCTCTTGATATGTTATTTTCGCAATAAAAACCTGCAAAGATAAGGATATTTTTCCAAATGAAGCCCATTAGCTCAATAATAACACTTTACCTTAATTAAAATTAACGGAATTGGCGGAAGGTGGGACGTGGAACGCGTAAGAGGGATTGAGGCTGGGACTGTACTGCTATTGTTTATTCCTGCCAAGTGATAAAATAACCTTGCTTGCTCTAGGGCAATGTTATTTACTTTGCGGCAAGTTTAACCATGAACTCCTAACTATGAACTTTGAACTATCATGAAGTATTTTACTATCGCGGAGCTTACTCGCTCCACTACTGCCCAGCTGCGGGGCATCGACAACACACCATCGCAGCAAGTAATCAACAATCTCACTGCACTTGTGGATAACGTTCTCGACCCGCTTCGCGAGGCGTGGGGCGCTCCCATCCATGTGAATAGCGGCTACCGCTGCCCAGCCCTGAACAAAGCGGTGGGTGGCGCGCCGGCTAGTCAGCACATGCTTGGCGAGGCTGCCGACATCACTGCTGGCTCAAAGGTCAAGAACCAACGCCTCTATCGGTTGCTTCGCCAGCTCGACTTGCCCGTTGATCAGGCCATCAACGAGCATGACTTCAGCTGGATTCACGTGAGCTATGGTCCTCGCCACCGCCGCAGCTATTTTGCAATAAGATGAAATTGCTTTTTTTTGATTGCTCGATTGCTCGAAAAATCGACCGCTCGAGTAATCAAGAAATCAATCTTTTAACTTATCAACGGCGCTAAAAACCACTTAAATCTATCACTATGAACACAATCAATCAAAATCAAGAAATTCTGCACGATGCTTACAAGGCATGGTGTCAGGGCAGTTTGCTGCGGAGCCGGCGGCTGCGTAACAAGCGTTTCACCTACGGCGATCAGTGGAGCGACACTTTTACCACCGCTGGCGGTGCTACGCGCTCAGAATATGAGGTGTATCTCGAAGGCGGCACACGGCCCATAACCAACAATCTTATCCGCCAGATGGTGAAGACCATAGTGGGACGTTATCGCTCGGAATATATCAACAATCACCGCTCTGGAGACAAGAATGTGGAAAGTGTGCACCAGTTCAACCAGCTTGACGAGCTAGACAGCCGCGCCCTTGAAGAGTTCCTCATTTCGGGCACCGCAGTTCAGCGCATCGACATCGTCCATGACCTGTGGCAACAGCAGGTAGCAGTGAGCAACGTGAATATCAACAACTTCTTTGTCAATCAGTTTGATGACCCATTGGCACGCGACTGCGAGATAGTGGGGCAACTTCACGACATGACTATGGCACAACTGTTGAAACGGGTGGCTAGTGGCTCACGCAGTAAAGCAGGCTGGGTGCGGCGCCTCTATAGCAACGACTGCCGAGGACGCACCCTCGACTTTACCCATGCCATCGGTGCTGATTCCCATCAGGGAGCGTCGTTCTGGATGCCCAGCGATGCCGGCAAGTGCCGAGCTATTGAGGTGTGGACGCGCGAGAGTCGTGAGGTGACGCTGTGCCACGACAAGGCGACGGCGCAGGTGTGGCTACTGCCGCCCAATGCCAAGGTGAAGACCGATGCAAACCTTAGTACACGTTGGGACATCGCTACCATGTGGCACTGTCGCTGGTTCTCGCCAATGGGCGACTTGCTCGCCGAGTGGGACTCACCTTGGGCTCATGGCTCGCATCCTTTTGTGATGAAGTTTTACCCGCTCACCGATGGCGAGGTACACTCCTTTGTCGAGGATATCATTGACCAGCAAAAGTCGGTAAACCAGATTATTACCCTCATCAACAACATCATGATGGCTAGCGCAAAAGGTGTGCTGGTGTTCCCCGAGACGGCATTGCCCGACGGATTCACTTGGGAAGACGTGAGGAATGTGTGGCGTAACTGCAACGGCATACTGCCCTATAACCCTAACTATGGCGACAACAAACCCGAGCAGATTTCGGTAAACAACACCAATATCGGTGCCTATGAGATGGTGAAGCTACAGATGCAGCTGCTCGAAGAAATCTCGGGTGTGACAGGCGCTCTGCAAGGCAAGACTACTGTTGTGGGAAACAGCGCTACGCTCTACCAAAACGAGACCGCCAATGCCGTGATAGCCTTGAGCGACATATTCGGCACTTTTACCAATTGGCGCCAAAACCGCGACAAGAAAATAGCAGGGCTGTGATTTTAGGGAAGAGGGAAGAGGGGAGAGAAGAGAACCCCGATCTCCGATCCTCAATCCTCGATCCCCGTTCCCCGATTTTTTTTAAAAAATTTGCTGATTTCAGAAATAAATGTTACTTTTGTGCAATTAAAATCAGTAAAACAATTATTTATCACTTAATATCCTAACAATTATGGCTCAGTATTATTTAGCAGTAAATGGCCAGCAGCTTGGCCCTTTTGAGGTTAATCAGCTTATTCCCAATGGAATGACTCAAAATTCTTTTGTGTGGACCGAAGGTATGCCTAGTTGGGCTCCTGCTTCTAGCATCCCCGAACTGGCAAATCTGTTTGTAGCTCCGGCAGCTCCAGCAGCGCCAGCTTCTGCACCACAACCAGTACAGCAACCTCAGTACCAACAGCCTGCACCACAACCAGTACAGCAACCTCAGTACCAACAGCCTGCTCCACAACCAGCACAACAGCCTCGGTACCAACAGCCTGCTCCACAACCAGCACAACAGCCTCGGTACCAACAGCCTGCTCCACAACCAGCACAACAACCTCAGTACCAACAGCCTGCTCCACAACCACAGTATCAACAGCCCTATCAGCAAACTTATCAGCAACAGCCAACTGGCAAATATGTAGCAACTCCACAATTGGGCTTCATGGATGCTGTTAAGAGATGCTTCAAGAAGTATTTCGACTTCAATGGCCGCGCTCGCCGCAGTGAGTTCTGGTGGTTCTATTTGGCAACCTATGTGATCAATGGCATTCTTTATGTACCCATCAACATCTTGATGAGCAAGAAGAACCAACTGATCCATGACGCTCTTACGGGAAAAATCTCCATGGCCCAGGCTGACTCTCAAGACCCTACGACACTTTTAATCATCTTCTGCATCATTATGGGTATTGTGTCGCTTGCATTATTAATTCCAATGCTGTCGGCAACAGCACGTCGCTTGCATGATGTAGGTAAGAGTGGTCACCTGCAGTGGCTCTATCTCTTGTGTGGTATTGGAGTTCCCATCTGCCTCATTCTGTGTATCCCCGACGGCAAGCCCGAGCCCAACAAGTATGGCGAGTCGCCTAAATATGTGCTACAGCAATAGTATAATCCAAAATACTAACTGAGCCTAAATTATACAAGCAAGGTCACATCAATAACACTCTTTCTTGCTTGATTTTAAATATGAAATATTATGGCACTCTATTATATAGGAATAAACAATCAGCGACAAGGTCCTTTTCCTGTAGAACAGTTGCTGTCATATGGCGTAACACCCGATACCCTTGTGTGGTGCTCCGGAATGGCAGGATGGAAAAAAGCCAATGAGGTGCCCGAAGTGGCAGTACTCTTTGCGTCACCTCAGCAGCAATATCAGCATCCCCAGTATCCCCAGTATCCCCAATATCCTCAATATGCTCAATATGCTCAAGGTCAATATGACCAAGCTCCACCCCCAAGACCCAATAACAATATGGTGTGGGCGATCTTGGTAACACTCTGCTGCTGTTTGCCTCTTGGCATAATGAGTATTATCCAAGCGTCAAAAGTCAACAGTCTTTATGATAGCGGCGATTATGATGGAGCTAAGGAAGCCTCAGAATCCGCACAGAATTACGCGATATGGGGCGCTGTTATAGGATTGATTATTAACTTTATCTATGGGATGATACAAATGCAAAATATGTGATAACAATATATGTTGTCGGCCTACTTGAAAAAACCATTTGTGTGGATTTTACTGGGGGGCATTTTAATTGGCGCTCTTATCATTTATTACTATAACAATCCATTATCAGGAGCATGGTTTCCTCAATGCCCAGTAAAGTTACTAACCGGTTATAGCTGTCCTGGTTGTGGTGTGCAGCGGGCGTTTCACGCTCTTCTGCACGGCAACCTTGGGCAGGCTTTAGCCTACAACTATTTTTTTGTGCTCAGTGTGCCATATTTTATTTTGGCATGTATTGCACTCATATTAAGAGGAAGATTCTCAAATTTTGAAAGAATAGTAGAAGGCAAGACATTGGCAATGATTTATGTGGTGTGCTACTTTGTGTGGTTTGTAGTGCGCAATGTTCTGGAAATTTGATGAATAATCTTGTTATTCTAGGATATAAAAAGTAAAATCTAATATTATTTATTGTAATTATGTCAAATTATTATTTATCAAACGGTATTGACCGCAAAGGTCCCTTTCCTGCTGAAGAGTTAATCAGGAATGGTATGACCCCCGATTCCCTTGTGTGGTGTAACGGCATGGCAGGATGGACAAGAGCAAGTGAAGTGACAGAACTGTCTGGGTACTTCACAGCACAGCCGCTTCAGTATCAGCAACCTAGTTATGGTCAGCCACAGTATCAGCAGCCTGCTTATGGGCAATCCCAATACCCGCAATATCCTCAATATGCCCAAGGGCAATATGGATCAGTTGAAGCAAGACCGCCAAAACCCGACAGCTACATGGTGTGGGCCATATTGACAACGTTATTTTGCTGCTTGCCACTTGGTATAGTGTCTATTGTAAAAGCAGCAAAAGTTGATGACCTTTACAATAGAGGCGATTATAGTGGTGCTCAAACAGCATCAGAAGAAGCAAAGAAATGGGCAACTTGGAGCGCTGTTAGTTCTTTGTTGATAGTTGTTTTATATTTTGTTGTGGTTTTGATTGCTGTCGCTGTTAATGGAGGTTTTTAAACCATTGTGTTTTTAGGTTCTTGGTATAGTTGTCCTTGTTTTCTATTGCACCTACAGAGATAAGGGGCAAAACCAGTATGGCGCTTCACCTAAATATAAATATGATTATTTAGGTTATTAAAGAGATATTTGATAAATGCTGAAGGTGGGTTCCGTGATCTGTTGGGACCCACTTATTGTATTCCTTATTAAAGTATTCCCTGCTCGATTCTGACGCATATTCTCTCGAGCATGGCGTCTTTTTTGTTGCTGTTTGGGGAATATCCATCTTTCATGTTCACACCAAAGAACCGGCCGAAGGTCTGCCAGAAACCTGCCCTGAAGGTGCCCATGAATGCCTTGATGATATAGTAGCTCTTTTGGTTCGTCTCGCGGTTGACGAGTTTTATCAGTGTCTTTCCTTGATTCTTGGTTAGCTTTTTCATCTCAGGCTTATACTGGTTAAAGACTTCTTTCTCAAAACGTTTCAAGTAGTCTTCTTTTTCCTTTTGGGTGGGAAATGTCTCAATGTATTCGTAGGTCTCCTGCAGTGTGCGGTTGATGAGTTTTGCGTAGGGCAAGGTGCGTCTCACGTCTCTTACGGTGCGCCAGTATAGCTCTTCCTCATCTTTGTTCTTGAATTTCTCGGGTGGATACACGATGATGTTGTTGAGGATAACCTTGTAAATAGTGTCTCCCTTTTCGTCAACGACATATCCCCACTTGGCAACGGCGCGTTTGAGCACCGACGGCAGCTCAATGCCTCCGTCCTGTGCCTGTGCCACATTGGCAAGCGGTGACAGTAGTAAGAATAACAGCAATATTTTAATGAATTTCCTCATTGCAAATTGGGTAACATCTTGTTTGTGACTGCAAAAGTAAAACAAAGATTAATAACTGCAAGAAATTTAATGTTTAAAAATTGATAAAAGAGTTGAGAGTGCAGAGTGGAGGGTGGAGAGGTTTTTGTTTCCTTTAATTCCTTTGCCACCTTTCACAACCTCAGCAGGCGCGCAAGACCCAAGTAACTGATGTTGATGCCAATGTGCATGCCGCTCACGGTGGGATCGCACTTGTTGAACTTGCTGTGGGCGAGCCACGGAGTGATGCGCAGCGACGAGGTCCAGCGCTCGCGATGGGTAGCACCTGTGAGCGACGTGTTGGTTACACCACTATTGAGGTTGATGTCAAAGTCGATAGACGCTATAAAGCTGAAGTTGTGCAGGTTGCGCTTTTCCACGTTGGTGATGCTGCGCACGTCGTTGCCGTCTTCATCCTTATCCCAGCTGTAATTGGCGATATCCCAGCCGTAGTGATTGTAGAAACCTCCCACATTGGGTGTTATGCTTAGGCGTCCAGCATTGAGTATTGTATAACCCAGTTGCACACTCGCCATGATGTGGGTGGCGCTACTCGAGTTGTTGCCCTGCAAAGGACGACCCTCGGCGTCGGGAGCGATGTTGAAGATGTTGTCGTTGCGGTAAGATGGCTGACCGAATGCCACATCGGCTTTGAGCCTCAGTCGCTTATAACCTCCAGTGAGTCCCACATGAAACAAAAAGCTGCCACCAAAGTTGTCGCGAAGCGAGCCAGTAGACGACTCGTAGCCCACACCGGCATACACGCCATAACAACCCTGCATAGCGGTAACCTGTGGCACACGAGGTGTGCCCACGGCATTCAGCTGGCTTTCGATATTGTCTTCCCAACTCGCCACAGCCGCCTCTAGAGAGCCACTCTTGGTCTCCTGGGCAATCTGACGCACGCGTTGCCAGTATAGGTCTTGGTAGTATTTCAAACGTTGCTCTACTGTGGCGCCGTCAATGCCGCTGTTGATCTCCTCTTGTAGGTTGCGGCGCATTAGTTCTAGCAAGTCAAACTGCAACTGGTGATAACGCAGGCGCTCGGGAGTGCTCTGTGCAGCGCTCGTCTTTGAGGCGTTGCGGTGCATTATGGCACGCGCTTCTAGGCGGATGGTGGAGTTGGCATTCACTCCGTTTTCGATAGGTGTGGCACTAAGTTCCACCTCCAGTTGTGAGGCCTCACTAGATATGGGAGGCAGCAGCTGGTGGAAGTCGCTCCATGTGAGCGGCCCTTCGCTCCACAGCTTGATGTCGTCATTGCTTGTTGCTAAGCAAGGCAGCGCCAGTGCTATACATAAGAGTAAAAAATATTTTCTCATATATTATATTTGTTTTCTTATAAAACGAGAGAATTAGGTGAATATTTCAACGAGTTGCCAAGAAAACCCTTGACAACTCGCTGAATGATGGTCTAATCATTTTTAGAATGGTGGGCGTCCACCGCCGAAACCGCCAGGAGGTGGTCCACTGGGTGCACCTGCTGGAGGTGGTCCGCCGGGTCCTCGGAACTGGTTGTTCTTATCCTCAGGTTCTTGTCCTTTGACGAAGGTCGAGAAGCGGTAGGTGAACGTGAGCATTCCATATCGTCCCAGTGAGTTGTAGATGGCATCTTGGATGTAGCTTGCCGTCTGAGTGCGGCTGATGTTCTTCTGTTGTCCGAGGATGTCGTAAACAGAGAGTTGAACCGATGCCTCCTTGTTCTTGAGGAACTGGTAGGCGATAGAGCCGTTCCAAATCCACTGACTGGTGTTGTAGCCTGCGCTATAACCTGTTGAGGTGCTGAAGTTGAGGTCGGTGCTGATCACCAGTCCGAATGGTGCAGAGTAGGTGCCGTTGAACATCGCTCCCCAAGTGTGCACGTTGCGGTCGCGGCTGGTCTGCATCGAGTTGTGTGTGAGCTGGTAGCCGTAGCGTGGACGCAGCTCCAAGTCGAAATATGCCGTGCGGTAGGCGAGACCTGGCGAAATGTTCAGGTTCAGACCAGTGCTGGTGTTCAGTTGATTATCTGTGTAACCCTTGTCATGTGATAGGCGAGCAAAGATGTTGCTGGTGAAATACCATGCTTTGCTTGCGCTGAATGGGAAGCTCACCATGTTCATCGCCATAGCGTCCCACACACCGTTTATATTAGTATAGGTGGTAGTCTGTCCACCAGTGGTTGGGTCGTTGATGATAGTTGAGATAATGCTGTTTTGCTGCACATTGACATTCATCATCGCCATGAGGCTACGCTGGTTGTCCTGATTGAAGTCGCTGAAACGCAGGTTGATGCGATGGTTGAAAGTGGGCTTCAAGTCAGGATTACCAATCACGATGTTCAACGGGTTGCTCTCGTCGGCAACAGGCTGCAACTGCGCTATGCTTGGCTGGTTGCTGCGCAGACGGTAGTCAAACGCCAGGTTGCGCGTTTTGGTGAACTTGTAGCGGATGCGAGCAAAAGGTGCCACGCTCCACGCCCATCGTGTGGGGATGTTGCGCGCGCTGTTGATGAGGTCGGTGCTCTTCGACATCGCCGAGTTCACCGAGAATCCCACGTTGAGGTTCATGGCTTTGGTGACCTTTTGGAAACCAATCTGGAAGTCTTGGTTGAAGAACTGGTTCTTGAAGTTGTTGCTGAGCTTCTCGTTGAAGATGCGGCTAATCTCATCGCCCAGTTCCACGTCGATAATCTCGCTAAGCAGAGTTGCATCTTGCACTGCGTAGGGGCCGTAGGTGTCGGTAATCATCTCACGCATAGTGGGGTTGAGTACTATACCCATCATTATGTCGTTTTGTGTGATTTGTGGCACGGGCATTACCTCGTTGCCATAACGCACGATGTCATACACGCTCTTGTTGGCCTTCGCCACATTGTAGTTGGCACTATAAGATAATGTGAGGAATTGCGCTTTCTTGATGTCGCCCAGTGGCTCGGTCCAGCTCAAGCGTCCGTTTATCCTATTGGTCTTGCGCAGGTTGTCATACACCTGGTCGATGGTCTCTTCCTCACCCTTGAGGTAGTAGTTGTTGAGGGTGTAGGTGTTGCCGTCCTCGTCGATATTGCTGTAGTTATAGTTCACGAAGAGGCTGTAGCTTCGTCCAGGGTGTGACTTGAACTTGTGGTTATAGATGAAACGGCCTCCAAACTCATAGCTCTTGCCGTGGTTGTCGTAGTAGCTGAGACTGCGGTTCACGGGTGTGCGTGCGGCGTCGCCGGCGCGTGTCATCGAGGTGTCGCTGCTCTCGCTGTGCGAGAAATTGAGCGACAGGTATGGACGGAAGTCGATGGTGTTGCACGAGTCAACTTCCCACTTGAGGCGGAAGTTTCCGCGAATGTTGTGGGTCTTGTCAAGTGCCATCGACATAGCGTCGCGGTAGCTGGTGGAGTCGTTGAAGATGTTTTGGCGGCTTGTGCTGCTACGTGTGTCGCGGCTGGTGTGAGAGTAGGTCAAGTCACCGCCAACGCGGAAGTGCTCATCTTCCTGCGAGCCCACGTTGAAGTTCACGCCCAGCATCTGCGAGGTGGTGATGCCTCGGTCACCGCCAAATCGGCGGAAACGCGACGCACCGCCATCGGTGAATCCCACGTTGTTAGTGTTGTTGGCATTGCCAGTGAATGTAAACTGATTGCCATTATTGAAATAGTTGGCAATGACATTGCCCAAGTATCGCTTGTCGGTACCATAGCCAGCAGTTACGGTTCCAAACCAGCCGTTGTTCATGCCTTTCTTGACGGTGAGATTGATTACCGTCTCGTCCTCGCCATCGTCCACGCCAGTGAGTCGTGCCAGATCGCTCTTTCGGTCGATTACCTGCAGCTTGTTGATCATGTCGGCAGGGATGTTCTTCGATGCCATAGTCGGGTCATCGCTGAAGAACTCCTTGCCATCAACGAGGATTTTCTTCACCTCCTTGCCGTTGGCGGTGATTTTGCCGTCGGCACTCACTTCCACGCCAGGCATACGCTTGAGCAGGTCCTCGACCACTGCGTTGGCCTGCGTCTTGTAGGTGTCGGCATTATACTCTATGGTGTCTTCCTTCACGGTGATAGGAGTCTTGACACCCATCACAACGGTTTCTTTGAGCACAATTGTGTTCTGGCTCAAGGCTATCATGCCCATGTTCACGTCGCGCCCGTCGTCACCTATGCTCACACGCTTCACAACGTCGTCGTAGCCTATGTAGCTGCATTTGAGGTAGTAGTGTCCCGGTTGCACATCTTCAAGATTGAACACGCCGTTGAAATCGGTGACGGTGCTCATGACGTATGTGCTGTCTTTAGTGGCTTGCAGCAGCGCCACGTTGGCCTGCATCAGCTCGGTGGTGTCCTTCGAATCTACCAGTATGCCGTTGATGATGGCAGAGCTGGCGGTCCCGAATCCCAGAGCCGTGACAAGCATAATTAAAATAATGATTCTTGATAATATTTTCATAATGTGATAATAGTTGTCAGTTATCAGTTTTGAGTTGTCAGTTTCACGCTACAAAAGTAGTTTTTTTTGTAATACCCACCAAAAATAATATACAAGTGCACTTTTTTTATAGATGAAACGAGGCGAAGCCAGTTTCCAACACAAAAAAGCGGCCGCACCGTGAAGATGCAGCCGCTTCGTCGTTATGAAAAGAATACTACCTAATCAAAACTAAAGGGATTACCAGCCTGGGTTCTGGCCCATAGCCGGGTTAAGGTTAATCTGTCCGCTTGGAATTGGGAACAAGTTGTACTTAGTATCCCAAATGCGTGGAGCGCCATTGTTAGTGCAGTTGATGTAGCCGTCGGCATCTATGGTAACTTTAGAGAGGTCAACACCATCGGCATCGAAGCCTTTCACATAAGCACCACGGCACAGGTTAGGATACTTTTGAGTGTCGAGCAGACTGAGCTGGTTCCAGCGCTGCAGTGAATAGTAGCGGTCGTTCATGCAGAACATCATCTCAACACGGCGCTCGCGGCGAACCTCCCAAATGAGATTGCTCACGCCCATGTTGTTGGCTGGGTCGGCGGCAACGCTAGTGGTAAGGTGAGGCATGCCCACACGGTCACGAAGCTTGTTGATAGAGTTATCGAGGTCACCTTGAGTGCAGCTGCCTAGCTCGGCGCAAGCCTCTGCATAGTTGAGCAGAATCTCGGCATACCAGAAGATAGGAGCGTCGGAATAGTTGCCATTAGTCGATTGACGTTGGGCATTGTTAGCGCCAGCATACTTCACATTGTCAAACAGCATGACGCCATAGCCAGTTGAAGAAGTTGACTGTGCCGAGATGCTTGCTTGTCCAGGGAAGCGGGCGTAACCGCAGCCTACAAACTGAAGGATAGTGTCGACCTGAGCCGTGAGACGTGGGTCACGATTGGCAAAGACATCCACCATGTTGATGTAAGGCTGAGGATCGGTAAAGAGGCCTGAGTTGTCAATAATGTTCACAATCTTGCCCTTGTCGCTCTTGTCCATAGAAGTTGTAGCAAGAGGCTTGCCATCCTTGAACAGGTAGCTGTCGAAAGCGTCCTTGTTGATACCGTTCACTTGAGTAGAACCGCAAGTGTAGTCGATAGTACCATGTGCCATAGTACCGAGAACATAGTGCTTGTAGAGAATCATCTCGGGATTATTAGCGAGGTTCTCGCTGTCGAAGTTAGACTTGTAATCAGAGTTGAGTGAGAACTTGCCCGAACTCATAATCTGCTGACATGCAGCCTTAGCTTCGGTCAGGTAAGTGTTGGCACGGCTGCTGTTGTTGGCAACATACTTGCTGTAGCAACCCTCATAGAGGCAAATTTCGGCCTTCATAGCCAGAGCTACCCACTTGTTGAAGGCAACTTTTGAGCCATCGTTCATGGTGATGTTGGCGCATGCGAAGTTGAGGTCTTCAAGCACCTTGTCCATCACGTCGTTGCGTGGCTGACGTGCTCCGTAGAGAATGTCATCGTCGCTTGAGTCGAGTTCCTTGTCAACCCAGTAGCAGTCACCGAAGTTGCGAACAACTTTGTAGTGTTGCCATGCGCGATATAGACGTCCTACACCAATCCAGTTATTTTTGCTGGCTTCACTCATGGCGTCAATGCCAGGAACAGCAGCAATAAGAGTGTTGGCACGGCGAATCTCGGTGTAAGGAGTATTCCAGGAAGCTGCCGAAGCGGGAACACTAGTGTAAGTCCACTTAGCGATACCGGTGGTTCCCTGGTCATCGTTCAAATTATTGAAATAGTAGTCGCCGCTACCCGATCCATAACCAGTGAAAGTGTTATAGAAGTAGTTGGCAAACAACTGCACATTAGTTTCGCTTGTGAAGTAGTTTTGCTTCGTGAATTTATCGTATGGTTCGGTATCGAGCAGATCGGAACACGAAGTAAGCAGTAATCCTGCTGCGAAAAATAAAAATATCTTTTTCATATTTATTGTCTATTAAAGTGATTTTAAACTTCAGTCCTAAAATTTAATACCGGATTAGAAATCAATTTGAAGACCAAATGAGTAAGAACGCATAATTGGGTCAACGCGGCCCCAAACGCCATTACCGTAAGAACCTTCACCATTGTTCATCTCAGGATCAATACCTGTACCCTTGTTGTGGTTAACGATATCGAATGCATTGTTGATAGCAGCATAGATGCGTACGCGGCTCAGGTAAATCTTCTTGGTGATATCCTGTGGAATAGTATAACCTAAGGTTATATTCTTCATGCGCAGGTAAGCCATGTTAACAAGGTACTTGGTCTGTGGATAGAAGTTGTATCTACCAGCACTAAGGATGTCGGACGAAGCAGTACCTTGACCAGCGCCACCACCCCACATGCGTGGGAAGTCGGCATCCTGACGGATAACGCCAGCAGCAAACTCGGCCTCAGTGATATAGTTGGTCTGGTTAATATAGAGAGCATCGGCACCACGCATCATTGGCATTACGAATGCTGATTGTGACCAGTAATTACGCTTGCCAACACCTTGCAGATACAAGTCAAGGTCAAATCCCTTCCAGTCACCGCCAAGACGCAGAGAGTACTGGAAGCGAGGAGTAGTGTTACCAAGCTTGATAAGGTCACCGTGATTGTCGGGAGTACCATCACCCCAGTCAATCACGCCGTCACCGTTCTGGTCAACGAACTTGATGTCGCCAGGACCATATACGAAGCCGCTGCTCTGAAGCTTAGTCTGGTCGGCTACGCCGCTCTTGTAGTTCCAAGAACCGTCGGCATTCTGGCCGTTGAAGTCGTTGAAGTCGAAGTAGCGGTCGGTCTCGAAGCCCCAGATAGCGCCATATTCCTTGCCACTATAGTTAGTGTTAAGGAGGTTGTTGCTATCCCACTCGGTAACTGTAGTCTTATAGTCACTCAAGTTGAAGGTAGCATAAACACTGGCATCGCCAAAGCGGTGACGCCAGTCGATGGTGATTTCCCATCCGCGAGTGCGGAGCGAACCGGCGTTCTCCCAAGCAGCACTAGCGCCAAGCACAGCAGGCATTGCCTTGCCTGGAGCAAGCATGCCTTCGGTGTCACGCTGATACCAGTCGGCAGTAAGGTTGATTTCGCCACGGAGGAAGCTCAGGTCAAGACCGATGTTGGTGGTCTTAATCTTCTCCCAAGTCAGTGACTTCGACACCAGTTTTGGAGCCGAGAAGTAGTCATAACGTGAAGAGCCTGCACCCATCCAGTAAACTGCGTTGCTCTGCTTAGCCATAGTCTCGAGGAACATGTCGGCACCGATTTCCTGGTTACCGATTGTACCATAAGAAGCGCGAATCTTAGCATTGTTGATAGTGTTCTTGATTGGATCCCAGAATGCTTCCTCGCTGATGCGATAACCAACAGAGAACGATGGGAAGAATGCCCACTGGTCTCCGCTTGGGAACTTGCTAGAACCGTCGTAGCGACCGTTTACCTCAAAGAGGTAGATGCCCTTGTAGTCATAGTTGATACGTCCGAAGAAGCCTGCCGAACCCTGGTGTGTGTGCGAGTGGCTGTAGGTGTAGTCTTCGTTGGTGAGAGCAAGCTCAGGCATGTTCACATCCTGGATGCCGTGACGTTCATAGTACAGATACTCATAGTCGGCCTTGTCGAGGTTGGCACCAACCATAATGTTAAGGTTGTGAGCATCGTTGAAGAGCTGATTGTAGTTGAAGTATCCGTTGAATACTTGGTTCTGATAAACGCTGTGGTCACTCTCAATCCAAGTTGAAGTAACAAGAGTGCTGGTTGGACCCTTAGGCGCGAGACCCCAAGTGTTGTAAAGATTTACAGGAAGACCAACATCTTTATACTTAGTGTTCTTGCGGATGAAGGTGTAGTCACCATTGAAGGTGAGGCCATGCGAGAGGTCAATCTTCACGAAACCTGTCATACGCAGGTTGTTCATGTGGCGCATTCTTTCACCACCCTGCTTGCGATAACCAATCATGGTGCGAGCGTCATACTCCATGCCGTCGGCAGGATTTACGAAGTAGCCATAAGGGCCAAAGAACGAACCCCAGCGCCACAGGTACTGATAACCTGCATTGCCGTAGTTCTGACGGTTAGATACGCCATCATAGGTGCGGTCGGTATAGGCGACGCGTGCACCAAGGGTCAGCCAGTCGGTAGCCTGAGTTGATACATTGACAGTGGCATTGTAACGTTTAACCTTATCGGGGTTAAAGGTGTGAAGACCCTGTCTCTGGTCATAACCGAACGAAACATAGAAGTTGGTGCGTCCGCTGTTGCCAGTAGCCGAAATGTTGTGCGACTGTGATGGAGCGTGGTTGTTGAACATGATTCCGGGCACATCCCAGTTAGCATAGTAACCATACTCATCATAGTCATCACCGTAAATCATCTCACGATATTTGGCTTTGGTGTCACCATGCTTTTCAATCCACTTGTTCATACCAGCTTGGAACTCTGGCCTGTCTAAGTACATACCAAAGAGCTCAACTTCCAGACCCATACGTTTGTTAACGTCGATAAGTCCTTGAACCTGAGTGGGAACGTTTGGATAGTCGGGCAGGGTAGTAGCCTGGCTCCAAGCGAAGTTGTTCTTGTAAGAAACCTTGATGTTGTCCTTTACATGAGCAGTCTTGGTTGTGATGAGAACCACACCGAAGGCAGCACGTGTACCATAGATAGAAGTGGAAGCAGCATCCTTCAATACCGAGATAGTCTCGATATCGTTGGGGTTCAGGTAAGTCAAGTTGTCGGTGGGAACACCATCAACAACATACAATGGTGTAGAAGTTCCACTGTTAGACAATGTACCGATACCACGAATCACGAGAGAGGCATCTGAATCGATACGACCGTCGTTGTTCAAGATGGTAAGACCAGGAACGGTACCTTGCAGAGCCTTGCTGACGTCGGTCTCGCTCTTTGACTCGAGAACCTTAGCAACGTCAACGTTGCTTACTGCACCAGTAAGGTTGGCTTTCTTTTGGGTACCATAACCTACAACCACAACCTCGTCGAGAGCGGCTTTGTCCTCTTCAAGACGAATGTTGAGATTGCTGCCTGGGTTAACAGTCACAGTCTTGTA
This sequence comes from Muribaculaceae bacterium, assembly GCA_017618355.1. GTDB lineage: Bacteria > Bacteroidota > Bacteroidia > Bacteroidales > Muribaculaceae > Sodaliphilus. The sequence goes on along the minus strand of JAFZUL010000159.1, from coordinate 23,903 downwards.
GCCGACATAGGCGATTTCAATTTTACCCTTGCCACTGGCGCGAAGGTTGAATCGGCCATTGATGTCGGTGGCAGTGACGCGTGTGGTACCAATTTCCGAAACAGTAGCGCCAATCACGGGCTCGCCATTCTCATCGACAACGGTACCCGACACATTGGTCAACTGTGTGGACATGGCTTGAGGTGCTTGCTCAGCATGAGAGTAGCTATAGCTGCCACACGCTAACAACAAAGCACCTAACAATGCAAAATACTTTTTCATACGCACATGTTTTTTGTTAATAAAATTAGAAATATAGTTTATAAACTCTTTATTTTCTTTATAATAGAAAGTTATTATTTCATTGTTTTGTTTGTGTGATTTCGCCTTTTCATAGAAATAAAGTACAAATATCTAACAAATTATAGAAATATGCAAATTTTTTTTCAAAAAAATGTCAATAAAGATTAATATTCCGCCAAAATGGATGAAAATTGTATCATTATGAGGCACAAAGAGGTCGGCATGTCCTTTGAATTATGTCTCGCATCAATCTTTCCTGTTTTGCTAAAAAATATCTATAACGAGGGTGTATTAAAATGTTTTAAAATTATGTTTACAATCCAAAATGCCACCCTCTATAATAATACAAATAATAGGTGTGTTTGTTGCAAATACATGCATATTATCATGATTTTCCACTAAAAACATGCTCTAAAAATATGTTATAAAACATATATATTAACTATTTATTACATTTTCACATTTTTCTATATAAAATATTTGCACAAAAGAAAAAAACTTTTCAATTTTGTGCTCTATTTCGCGAGTTATGATGCGTCGCGACTTATAAAACGAGTAATAAAAATCAATACTATTGATAAAATCAATTCATTAATTTATTAACAAAAATCATGTGCGTATGAAAAAGCAAATTGCATTGTTGGCTGCGCTGATATTGGCGTTTGGAGCCCCCTTTGGCATGACCTCTGGTCAAGCGTGGGGTTTTACCGCTAATGCGCAGAACAACAAAGTGACCGGTGTCGTTCGTGACGGCAACGGTGAGCCGCTAATCGGTGCAACAATTCAGGTAAAGGGCACTAACCGTGTCACTGCCTCCGATATCAACGGCCAGTATTCAATCCAGGCTGCCCCTGGTAGCACTCTGGTAATCAAGTATGTGGGTTCTAACCCTCAAGAAGTAAAGGTTACCGGTTCGAGTATGGACATCGAGATGACCGATGCCAACAACACTCTCGACGAGGTGGTAGTTACCGCACTCGGTATCAAGAAAGACCGCAAGTCGCTCGGTTATGCCGTTGAAGACTTGAAGGCCGATGAGCTGATGCGTAACAAGAACACCAACGCCATCAACTCGCTGGCTGGTAAGGTTGCCGGTGTGACCGTTACCCAGACAAGTGGTGCTGCCGGTTCGGGTGCTCAGATCATCCTGCGTGGTGGTACATCACTTGAGCGCGACAACCAGCCTCTGTTTGTTGTTGACGGTGTTATCTACGACAACTCGGCTTCAGTGATTGGTAACTCGGCTTTCGACGGTATGCTTTCTACTGCTACCACCAACGCTAACCGTGTGATGGATATCAACCCTGAGGATATAGAGAGCATGAGTGTACTGAAAGGCCCTGCCGCATCGGCACTCTATGGCTCGCGTGCCGCCAACGGTGTTGTTATCATCACTACCAAAAAAGGTCAGGAAGGCAATGTCGAGATTAACTTGAACGCCAAGTACATCACTACTTGGGCTAAATACCTGCCTGAGACTCAGAAGAAGTACAAGCGCGGTTACATCGAGCAGCACTACAACGCCGATGGCTCATTCAAGGACTTCACTTATGATGACCGTTCTTATAACTCATGGGGTGCTCCAGCAGCTGCTGGCGAGCAGACTTATGACAACATTGGCAACTTCTTCCAGCATGGTGGCGCTTGGGACACCAACCTGAGCATCAGCGCCGGTAACAAGACTGGTAGCATGTTCCTCTCAGGTTCGTTCTACGATCAGGACGGTATCATCCCAACTACTGGCTACAAGAAAGCAACGTTCCGCTTTAATGGTGAGCAGAAGTACAAACTCTTCACTTTCACCGCAAATGCCGCCTATAGCCAGGCACGCACCACTAAGACCCTTACCAGTGCACAGCTCTATGGTGATGCTGGTGGTGGTACCATGTACTCGGTTTACAACTGGAACGCATTTGACGACATGACTTATTACCTCAACGAGGATGGCAGCCGTCACAGTTTGCGTACCGACCTCGATCCATGGGATGAGCGCAACAATCCTTACTGGATTCTCAATAAGGACCGCCTCACTGATAACACCGAGCGCTTCACCGGCAACTTCAGCGTGAAGGCCGACCTCTTTGACTGGTGGTGGGTTAGCTACCGCATGGGTATCGACTCTTATACTACTGAGAACGCCAACCGTCTCGCTCCTGGTGGTACTCACAAGGAATTGTGGAAGAATGGTATGTACAGTGAGAACTCGCTCCGCTACCAGTATCTCTCAACTAACTTGATGACCAACTTCAACAAGCAGTTTGGTGACTTCAACTTCAACCTCATGCTCGGTACCGCCAGTGAATACACCAAGAACACACGCAACTCACGCATGGCTTGGAACTTCCAGGTGCCCGAGTTCTATTCGTTTGACAACGCCCTCAAAGAGGACCGTGACTTCAGCAATTATAAGAGCCGCAAGCGCCTCGTGGGTGTATTTGGCGAGTTCCGTGTTGACTGGCGCAACGCCATTTTCTTGACAGTGACCGGACGTAATGACTGGTCTTCTACTCTGCCAAAGGAGAACCGCAGCTACTTCTACCCATCAGTTAGCGGTGCTATCGTATTCACCGAGCTTATGGGTGACGCCCGTCCCGCATGGATGACCTTCGGTAAGATTCGCGCCAGCTGGGCACGTGTAGGTAAGGACACTAGCCCCTATGTTACCAACACCTATCTGTGGCCTGTTGGTACCTATCTGAATGGCATGACTGGTGTGGGTAACACTTGGACAACAGGTAACCCATTCCTCAAGCCTGAGATTACTGAGTCAACTGAGATTGGTCTTGAGATGCGCTTCTTGCAGAACCGTCTGCACTTCGACTACGCATTCTATACCAACAACTCTTACAACCAGATTATGGAGCCTCGTCTGTCGAACTACATTGGCTACATCCTTCGCAAGGTTAACGCCGGTGACGTTTACAACAAGGGTATGGAGCTCACCATTGGCGGTATCCCCGTTCAGACCCGCGACTTCACCTGGGAAACCAGCTTGAACCTCTATGGCAACCGTGGTACTGTTAAGCACCTCCTCGATGGAATGAACATCCTTTATGTAACCGACGTTCAGGTGGGTAGCGCTCGCGCTGCTTCGTTCAACGATGGTAACTTCATGGCTATCAGTGGTAGCGAGTTCGACCGTGATGACAACGGCAACATCGTGCTCGACACTAACAACATGCCTGTGGGCGGTACTAACGACAAGCTTGAGATTGGTAACCGCGAGCCACGTGTAGCTGGTGGTTGGAACAACACCCTCACTTGGAAGAACTGGTCATTCAACATGTTGTGGGAGTTCCGTGTAGGCGGTCACGTTTACAACGGCACATACTATTCTATGGTGGCTAACGGTAATGCCAAAATCACCGAGGATCGCGACTTGCTCACCATCACTGGTGTTCACAAGACTGGCACCGATGCCGATGGCAACAATGTTTACGGCGATGTTGAAACCTACACCTTCGAGGCTGGCAAGCTCTATGAATACAACGGCAAGCAGACTCCTGGCGAGTGGATTATCAACAACTACTACCAGACCTACTATCTGCGCGAGAGCACCAACTTCATGAAGAAGGTTAACGCTCTGCGTCTGCGCACCATCTCGCTGTCTTACAGCCTGCCAAAGGAACTCCTTGCTAAGACTAAGTTCATCAAGGGCTGTACGTTCAGTGCTGTTGCCAACAACCTGCTGCTGTTCACCAACTACGACGGTGATCCCGAGGTTGCTGCTGCTGGTGCTGGTTCTATTGGTTCTTCTTCGGTGGGTATCGACTACTGCGGTGTTCCATCTACAGCTAGTTTCGCATTTGGTGTGAACCTCACATTCTAATGCACCCGTTACATTTACCGGCGCTTCGCGCGGTTTAGAGTTTTGTTTTTAGAGTCATCTAAACTCTCAACTCTTCCCTCTAAACTTCGGCGAAGCCGACATAATAGTTAAGAACTTACTAAACATTATAGAATATGAAATTTTTCAAAGTTTTAATGATAGCGGGTGTAGCTGCTCTCTCGTTGACTTCGTGCAACGATTGGCTTGACGTGAACAACGACCCTAACACCCCAACTTCGGCGGATGCCAGCTTGAATGCTCGCTGTGTGTACATGCAGCACTACAGCATTGCATCCTATATGATTCCTTCGTCCAACACCGCTTACTATTGCGGTCAGTTGGCTACTATCACTGGTACACAGCAACCTGCTGCTATGAACTGGAATCTTGGTGGCGCTAACCGTGCCAACAACTCTCAGCAATGGTTCCTCGTTCCTGTAGGCGGCAACTTGCCAGACCTATACAATCAAGCAATGGAGCAAGGAGCTTACCACTATGCCGCTATGGCTTGCTACATGAAAGCCTTCGGTTTCATGAACCTTACCGACCTCTTTGGCGAGGCTCCATTTGACGAAGCTTTCGGCGAGGCTACTAACCCCAAGTACAACACTGGTAAAGAGGTGTTCATGGGATGTATCGATCTCATTGACGAGGCTATCGAGCTGTTCCAGCGTCAACAAGAGCCAGGCGCTACTCCATTAAGCGCCGGCGATATGTGGAACGGCGGTGACACTGGCAAGTGGATTAAGCTTTGCTACATGCTCAAGGCACGCTGGCTCAACCACTTGAGCAAGAAGGCTACTGGCAGCTACAAGGATGGCAAGTACGACCAAGCCGAGATTCTCGCTTGCCTCGACAAGGCGATGAAGAGCAATGCCGACAACACTGTGGTTTACCACGAGGATAACAACAGCAGCACTTGGGACCACGAGGGTTGGAATGAGCCTGTTGACTACTCAACACTCTATTCTTGCATCGGCATGAACAACAACCGTATGTTCGTCAGCAAGTGCTTCTACGACAACCTTACCAACTTCGACGGCAAGGGCGTCGAAGACCCGCGTGCCGACAAGTTCATCCCCTGGTGCCGTTCGGTGAAGAATGACACTATTGCTGCTCTTATTCCCGAGATTAAGTGGAGTGCCGATGGCAAGTGGCGCCGCTCACTGGGTGTTGACCTCAACAGCAACATTATCAGCAACGGTGGCATCAAGGCTTCTACCTACAAAATCATAATGTATGATGAGAATGGCAAGGAGACAGATAAGGCTGCTAGTGCTGTTCGTTTCGTACATGTTGGATGGACTGCAGCCAATGCTTACGACACACTCTACGTGCAAGGTCAGTCGGGTTCTACTGGCTACGGTGGTGGCAAGGACATGCTCATGCGCAAGACCAGCTACAAGGGTTCGCCTCTTGATGAGAGCGCTCTCTCAGGCGTGTTCTGGACTCGTCCAACCAGCCCAACAGTTATTGGCTCTTACGCCGAGTGCTGCTTTATCAAGGCCGAGGTTCTGTTCAATCAGGGCAAGAAGGCTGAGGCATTTGCCGCTTACAAGGAAGGTATCCGTGCTCACATCAACTACGTAAATGACATTTGCAATATGTGGGTATCGGGTGACAAGACTCTTGAAACCGTGCCTTCGTTCACCCCAATGAAGCAGGCCGACATTGACAACTACCTCAACAACGCTATTGGTACTGCCGGCGACCTCACTTTGGCTAAGATTATGACTCAAAAGCAGTTTGCCATTTTCTTCACCACTGAGATGTGGCTTGATATGCGTCGCTACGACTACAACCCATCAATATTCATGGGCTGGCACAAGCCTTACATGTATGAGAACACCGCTAGCTACTGGACCTACTGTCCACAAGGCAAGTATCCACGCCGCTGGAACCAGGCTAGCTATGAGAAGGACTACAACTCTTCTAACCTCGAGGCTATCGGCGCACAGATTCCTGGCGCGCTCGACCTGCCAGTAGGTTCTAACGGATTGTGGTACCTCAGTGACCAAATCTGCACTCTCCCCGTATGGTGGGACAGCACTCAAGAGTAAACTTGATGTGACAATTCCTCTTACGAGGAATAACACATAACCATAAAAAGCGTGGCACGCATCCCAGCGCCGCCACGCTTTTTGTGTATCCTCAAATTGCCATTAACAATCATTTGTTGAGTGCCGATTTGGGATTATCAAACAAAAACAACAAAACTAGACAAATAACAACAAGAAAATAATTGTTGGATTGGTTATTCTTTGTTGGGTTTGTTTGATGATAAATCGGAATAATAATAAGTTTACTGAATAGTTACGATTTAGGTTTATTCCATTGCCGGGTTTGCTTTGTCAGCTAAATCCCACTCGGGGATGGTGCTTAGCAGGTCGCTGTGAAATTGATAGGAGCCGTCGGTGGGACGCACCACACAGCGGGCGCGCTCAAGTTGTGGCGTGTTGCTAGTAGTGCTCATCATGAGCAGTTGGAATCCATAGTCGATTATGGCGGGGTCGCTTGCTCCGCCGCGTGTCCACTCGTTGAGCTGAAGCATCGCCTCATGGCTGCAGGGGTCTAGAAACTCGGTGACGCTGCGTTGCCACTCGGCGAGTTTCCACTCTATTGGTCTTACGCACCGTTCAGGTGGCGTGGCAACGACGATGCCGTGGCTAGTGGTGAGTGAGACTTGCGCCGCCACATCTTCGATGGGCAGCAGCTTGGCGGGCGCGGTGTTCAACTGGTGGGCATACCATTGCTTGATATGGGTGAGCAGCAAGGCATCAAGGTCGATGCCGTCATCCCACTCCACCGTACAGTCGCGGCGTGGTGTTTCGAGGTGCATCACCTGCTTCCATAGGTCAATCATCTCGCTCTCGGTAAGGTTGTAGAATTGATTGCGGTTTTCCATGATTTCGTTTATCGTTGTTCGTTTATAGAATGATGTGGCAAAATTACCCATTACCAGCAATTCAAAACCATATTAAAAAAACACACTTGTTTGTTGATATCATTTTAAAGCATTACCTTTGCACATGTGAGACTAAGGGTAGTAGAAAAAAATGTTTGAAAACATAATAGATATTTGCGGCATGGAAAAGAAGATACATTTTGTGAAAATGCATGGTTTGGGTAATGACTATATCTATGTTGATACCGAGTTTAACACTATCCCCGACCCGAGTAAAGCGTCGATTGCGTGGAGCAAGCCGCACACAGGAATAGGCAGCGACGGCTTGATACTGATTGGCCGCTCGCCCGAAGCTGATTTTACCATGCGCATCATTAACGCCGACGGCCTTGAGGGGCAGATGTGCGGTAATGCAAGCCGATGTGTCGCAAAGTATGTCTATGAGCGCGGCCTCACCCGCAAGACCACCATCAGTCTGCTCACGCGTGCCGGCATCAAGATGCTGTATCTCGACGTTGACGACAATGACAAAGTGCAGAGCGTGGCCGTCGATCTAATGGAGCCTGTGCTCGATGACGCCACCCAATTCCTGACCGAGGGCGAACCGTTACCCGAAGGGGTGTTTGTGTCGATAGGAAATCCTAATTATGTGATTTTTGTTGACGATGTTGAGGCCATCGATCTCGCGAAAGTGGGACCTGAATTGGAGTTCCACTCACGCTTTCCACAGCGATGCAACATTGAATTTGCACAGGTGATTAGCCCAAGTGAGATTAGGATGCGTGTGTGGGAACGTGGCAGCGGCATCACTATGGCGTGCGGCACAGGAGCCAGCGCCACTTTGGTGGCAGCTGCACTCACAGGACGCACCGCTCGCAAGGCGACTATCGTAATGGATGGCGGCTCACTCGAGATAGAGTGGCGCGAGAGCAATAATCACATCTACATGCGTGGCCCCGCCACCGAAGTCTTCGAAGGCGACATCGAGTTGCCTCTATAATGCACAATGACAATGAATAATTAACGTCGCCACAATTCCGAGGCGACGTTTTTTGTGTGATAATAAGTTTATGATTACGTTTAATTCAACATTAACTAAGCGTTAGCTGGAAGTCATTAACTATTTTGTTGAATTCGGGGTTGCGCTGGCGCATGTCGGCGACAATCTCGCGGTCGGTCTTTGCCATCGTAGAGACTCCCTTTGGCGAAATCTTGGTTTCAAGAGCCACCATGTCATTGCCCACCTCGTTGCGCAGGAATTGCAGCAACTTGGTCATATTGCTGTTGATGGCTTCTACCTGTGCAGTGTTTTCTACTTCAATTAGATAGGTGGTGTCGTTGACCTTTTGAGGCAACGAGTTGCGCATTGCGCTCAGCAGTATTATTTCGCCTGGATTTTGCTCTATGTAGTGCTTCCATGCCTCAACAAGCTGCTCGGCGGTGAACTGAGTGGTGTGGCTTGGTGTGGCGGCTTTAGGGGCGTCACTGGTGGCAGCGGATTGCGGTTGCTTGTTTATGAGTATGCGCGGAGCAGCTGCAACTGGCTTAGGGATTGCAGCCGGTTTGGATGGAGTTGAAAATTGTGGCTTTGGTTGTGTGGGAGTGGGCGCCTGAACAGGTGCCGCTTGAGCCGCTGGTTGAGCGGTTGCTTGTTGAGCCGCAGGCTGCGGTGTGGCGGGAGCTGGAGCGGCTTGTGCTGGAGCGGCGGTTATCTTTTGAACTTTAGGTTGTGCTGGTTGCTGCACTGGCGTGCCGCCCATGAGTTGGCACAGCTTGATAAGCGTGAGCTCGACCACAAACTGCTTGTTGCTCGTCTCGCGGTACTGCAAGTCACAGCTGTTACACAAGTCCATCGCCATATAGAAGAAGCGGTTGTTGAACTTAGCTGCCTGTGTCACATGACGCTGAGCGATGTCGTTGTTCATCTCCAGCAGACCAACCGTTTGGGGAGTGCTGGCAACCATCAGATCGCGCAGGTGTTGAGCCAGACCATTGATGAAGAACAACGAGTCAAAGCCGTTGTCCCTGATTTCCTTGTAGATGAGCAGCGATTGAGGCACGTCGCCAGTGAGGAACGCCTCGTCGAGTCGGAAGTAGTAGTCATAGTCGAGAACGTTGAGGTTCTCAATAGCGGCCTGATAGGTGATGTTTCCCTCGCTCGAGGCAAGCACCTGGTCAAAAATCGACAGGGCATCGCGCATCGCGCCATCGGCTTTCTGGGCAATCACATTCAACGCCGACGGCTCGGCGGTCACACCCTTATCCTGGCAGATATACTGCAGTTGCTCCACGATGTCGGGCACCGTGATGCGTGCGAAGTCATAAATCTGGCAGCGCGACAGAATAGTGGGGATAATCTTCTGCTTCTCGGTGGTGGCGAGAATGAAAATGGCATAGTGAGGCGGCTCCTCGAGGGTCTTCAGGAACGCGTTGAACGCCGCCTGCGACAGCATGTGAACCTCATCGATGATAAACACGCGGTAGCGGCCTATCTGGGGAGGAACAAGCACCTGGTCGGTGAGGTTGCGGATGTCTTCCACCGAGTTGTTGCTCGCGGCGTCAAGCTCCAGGATGTTGTAGGAGCGCTGCTCATTGAAAGCCTGACATGACTCGCATTCGTTGCATGGCTCGCCGTCGGCGCCCAGATGCTCGCAGTTGATGGCCTTGGCAAAGATGCGCGCGCAGGTAGTCTTGCCCACACCGCGAGGACCACAAAATAGGTAGGCATGTGCCAACTGCTCGTTCTTGATGGCGGTCTTAAGGGTATGAGTGAGAGCCTTTTGACCCACTACAGTAGAAAAACTCGATGGACGATATTTCCGCGCCGATACTATATAATTCTCGCTCATGATATGCAGGTTTTTGTTATCGCTCACAAAGATACTACTTTTACCGCAAAATACCCGCACATAATCATTTTTTTTGAAAAAATGAGGATGTGTCAAAATTCTGGTTTAGTGCGCTTCGCGCAGAAATCGAACAAATCATATCAAATCAAACAATATTTAATACTTTGATTTTAAATAAAATAATTATTTGTTAGATTTGGAATAATTTGAAAGATTTCTCACGCGTAGTGTGACTCCTCTATTTTGACACATCCTCTAAAGAGGGTTGATTGCGTGCCTAGTGGCAGTCTGGATTATCTTCCGCAGAAGCCTACGCCTCGGATGGTGATGCCTAGGGTCCAGCGGTTTTTGATTTCAGGACCGAAGCCTTCTTTGAACACCGACTGCGGGGAGTAGCGGAAGTAGGCACCAAGTCCTTTCCAGCTAACCATTAAGATGCCGTCGACCGAGAATTTGCGCTGGTAGAGTCCGTGTGTGGTTACGCTAATGTTGTTCACGCCGCTGCTGTAGGAAGTGTTGAAATCGGCATAAAAGTTCCAATTAAGGATAGGTCCTACGGTGATGTCCCAGTGCTTGCCCAGATACTGATTGAACAACAGTGGGAACTGCATAGAACGTACCAATAGCGAAGTGCGGATATTCTGTGCCTCTCCAGTAATAGCGTCAAGTCCAACGGTTCCATCGTCGCTGCGGTTCCAGATGTAGGGTTTGTTCAGGCCATAGGTTGTCCAATTGAAACCCATACCAAGCGAAAGTCGAGTGCGGTTGAGATTTACACCTAGTCCAACGAAATTGAGGATACCAATCTCCAACGTTGAACGCTTGATGATGTCGCGGTTGCCTTGCTCAACAGTGTTGCCTCCAAATCCCACGTAAAGGTCGCTCATGAACACATCAAAGCTGCGTTTAGAGTGGGTGCTGTCGCACCTGCCAAACTGATAACTTAGCGAGTGGTTCTCTTTCTGCTCAGTGGCAAAGCCTTTGCTGCTTGGCTTGGCGCGGTACTCATACTTGTAGTCCTTGTCACGGTAGGCCCCGTTGACGTTAACCACTACTTGGTCTCCATCCTCGGCAATCACTACTTGATTTGGCTTGTCAATCACTTTTACTGTATCGATTTTGCTAGGCTCTTGAGCCAGCACAATCAGTGGCAATAAGAATATTGCCAATAACATTAATAATTTGTTTACCATAATATTAGAGAATATTTTTTATTTATTGATCACTATCTTCGCGGTATTCCAGTATATCGCCTGGGGTACAGTCGAGGGCGCGGCAAATGGCGTCGAGCGTGCTCAGGCGCACTGCCTTGGCCTTGCCGTTTTTCAGGATGGAGAGATTAGCGAGGGTTATGCCCACCTTTTCGCTGAGCTCGTTGAGCGACATTTTGCGCTTTGCCATCATCACATCAAGATTTACTACTATCATAGTGCACAACGATTTAGATGGTTAGTTTCTGTTCTTCGGCAACGTCGTAGGCAATCTTGTAGAGGAATGCAATGATTAAAGCAACCAACGGATAGAGGAATACATTGTCAGTAAGCACCACTTCGCCATGTTCGCTTGTGGAGCATACGATACTCATGTTATCACTCAGGAAAGAGTAGATGGGCAGCACGCACACCATTATCCATAGCAGTGTCACATTGGCACGGTTAAAGATGGTGCCATCTTTCAAATACCTTAATATATTTATGATAAAGGCGGCAAAGAGACCTGCCATGGTGAGTAAAGCGATGCGGTGGACGATGAACATCGTCAGCTTTAATCCAATCATTGGTGAGTCCCAGTGAATCACTCCTTCGCCAGTACCATTGGTTAGCACAAAATAAGACTGGACGCCGTAGAATATTACCCAGAATGGAATAAGCGCCAGCATCACATAACACACAATTTTCAGAAATTTGACGGTTTTATTATTCATGATAAATAAATTTAAAAACCCGAGCTCGGGAGGGTTAATAGATTGATTTCGCTGGCAAAGATATAATCAATTTATCGAAAAACGATAAAATTATCTCGTTTTTTAATAATTTTTAATCATTTCACGAAAAAAGAGAATGTAGCAAAATGCTCCTTTGGCGACAGTTCCCCCTCTAAGATAGAGGGGGTAAGGGGGAGTATGATAAAAGTAAATAATTGAAAAAAATCAATATATCATACTCCTCAGTCACAATGTTGGGTAGAGTTGCAATGCCTACGGCACCACACGCTGAGCTTTGCTCAACTCGTGTTTTGCAATCTCCCCGAGCACTTCGTGGTTCGTGACAGCTCCTCTATCTTAGAGGAGCAGCTATTATACATTTTGACACATCTCCTTATAGGCGAGGAAGGTGACAAAAAACAACCGATACCCGAGCTGGTTGCCGTGGGTATCGGTTGATGTTTTTATGCTGCCGCTGTGGAGGTTATCCGCAGTGGAAGTAAGTGTCAACGAGTTTCTTGATGGCTTTATGGTTGCTGCTGATGTCGGCGCGCAGGGTGGTGTCGTTATAGGCACGCAGCTGTGCGATGATGCCATCGATCATGGCGGGGCTGAATACGCCGTGCTGCTCATATACGGCACGCTGCTTCTCGAGGCAGTCGGCGCTTGCCACGCAGCTGTCGGGGAGCTGGTCAAGACTGTTGAGTCGGTCTTCGTTCTCCTTGTCGTGGATATTGACATTTACGTATGTCTTCTCAGCAACCTCGAGGGCGTTAGGCATCTCAAAGCCGTGGCGGCAGGCTACGCAGAGGCCAGCGAGCAACTGATAGAGGTCGGCGCTGCCGTCGGGCGAGCGCATCTCCACGGTCTGCTTAATGCTGGTGTCGCGCTTGCTGTCGGTCTCCTGAGGGTTAGTAAGGTGGCACATGTCGGCATCGGCATTCCATCCCAGAGGCACGCGCACGAGCACTGAGCGGTTGCGATCGCCCCAGCACACATTGGTGGGAGCCTCCTGATGAGGAACGAGGCGGAAGTAAGACGTCGGGTTCTTGTTGCCAAAAGCGGTGATGCTTGGCGCTAGGTCCATCATACCGGCGATAGCCTTGCGAGCCACCTCGCTGAGCACGCCACCGTCGAGCATCTGGTTCTTGCCGTCCTTCATCAGACGCATGTGGATATGGAGTCCTGAGCCAGCCTTTCCGACGGTAATCTTGGGCGCAAAGGTCACGTCAAGACCCAGTTGGTAGGCGAGGTTGCGGATTACCCACTTAGCGAGCATCAGCTGGTCGGCAGCCTCCTCAGCGGGAACGGGCAGGAACTCTATCTCGTTCTGCTCATAGAGCTTGCCGTCTTGAGTGAAATTGCCCACTTCGCTGTGACCATATTTGATTTGTCCACCAGTCTGAGCGATATATTTCATGCACAGTTGGCGGAAGTCGTTATACTTAGCATAGGGAGCACTCTCGTGGTATCCTCGCTGGTCAATGGCGGGGAATGCCTCGTCGTCGTTGTCGATGACGTAGTATTCCAGCTCGCCCATAGCTTGGAACTCCATGCCAGTAACCTCTTTGAAGGCACGGCACGCCTTAGCGAGGGTCTGCTCAGGAGCGCTGGCGAGAGGGTTGCCGTCTTTGTCGAAATAAGAGCAAAGCATGCACAAAGTGGGAATCTCGGCAAAGGGATGAACAAATGCTGTGGAGTAGCGAGGCATCACATAGAGGTCGCTACTGCCAGCCTGGATGAACGAGAACAGGCTTGAACCGTCAACACGCTCACCGCAGGTGAGTATAGTGTCGAGGTAGTCGAGGTCGGTAATAACGAAGTTCAAAGTCTTGAGCTTGCCGTCGCCACCGGGGTACATGAAATTGACCATCTCGATGTCGTTCTCAATGATAAAGCGCACGATGTCGGCTTTAGTGAACTCTTCTTTAGGCTTTTGCAGAAATGCAATCAATTCATTGGCATTGAATGCCAAAGCGTCGTTGATCATAATTAGTTTTTTGTTTTATAAGTTGTTAATAGTGTATTGTGTTCTTAAAAGTCCACAAAGATACAATGTTTTTTTTGAATCCCCCAAATAATAAAAGAAACAAAACAATTATTGATGTGTTTTTTGTTTCGACTTTTTCTATTGTATCAACTTCAATAACATGATGAGCACTTGGTTGGTGGCGCGGGAGATGATTTGCTTTCGTTCGCCGGGGAGGTGGTGGCATTGGCTCACTACTATGTCGCCCACTTTTGCCGCCATCCACACGGTACCCACAGGTTTGTCGGGAGTGCCGCCGCCAGGACCTGCAACGCCGCTGGTCGCCACAGCGCAATGAGTGCGGCACAGTTGGCTCACTCCATACGCCATTTGCTCCACTACGGGCTGACTCACCGCTCCGCATGTTTCGAGGGTGGTCTTATCTACTCCCAGCACGCGCTCTTTCACGTCGTTGCTATAGCTCACCACGCTACCCATGAAATAGTCGCTGCTGCCGGCAATCTCGGTGATGGCGTGAGCCACGTTGCCGCCCGTGCAGCTCTCGGCAGTAGAGAGGGTGAGGCCAAGTTCGCGCAGGCGTTCGCCAACAATCATCGCCAGCGGTTTGTCGCTATCGGCAATGATGCTTTTGCCCAAGATTTTGTGCAGTTTTTTCGATTGCTGTTCCATATCGGCGGCAATAATCTGTGGGTCGTGGTGCGCGCCAGTGAGTCGCAGCTTGATGATACCTTGATTGGGCAGGTAAGCGAGGTGGATGTAGCCGGGCAGTTGTTGCTCATAGGCTTCGAGTTTCTCGGCGAGTGCGCTCTCGGCATAATCGACAACAACGAAGGTGCGGTACTCAATGTCGAGGTCGCTGTGGAAACGCTTGACGAGTTGCGGAATGACGGCACGCTCCATCATCGTCTGGGTCTCGTGCGGCACGCCGGGCATCGACACAAGCACTTTGCCGTCGCGCTCAAACCACATGATTGGCGCTGTTCCAGCCTCGTTCTGTATCACTCGGCACGACGAGGGCACCATCGCCTGACCCGCGGTGAGGCGGTTCATGGGGATGCCACGACGCTCAAACTGCGCCTCTACGTTGCGCTTCACGTCCTCGTTGAGCACCATTTCGCCGCCGAAATATCGGCATAAGGTGGCTTTGGTTATATCGTCTTTTGTAGGTCCGAGGCCGCCGGTCATCAACACCACATCGGTGACGGCAAACGCCTCATCAATGGCGCGGAAAATCTCGTCGGCATCGTCAGCAATGACTTTTACGCTTTTGGTTTCCCATCCCAATGGAGACAGATGGCGGGCAATCCAGCCCGAATTGGTATCGGTGACTTGGCCTATTAGCAGTTCGTCGCCTATTACTATTGTGGAATAATTCATGTTTCGTTTATCGTTTTTTCGTTTTTCGTTTATCGGATTTCGTTTTTCGTTTATCGTTTATTGAGGACTGTGGTGAGATTAATGGTAATGCGTTATAAATTAAACATTTTTCATTAACGCAGTTATGCGTTGCGCTAGGGTGGGGTGGCTGTAGTCCATCCACACTACTGCGGGATGCGGGGTGAGATTGGAGAGGGTGTTGGCGCTCAACTTTTTGAGTCCCGAAATCAGGTGTTCGCTATGGTCGTATTTCTTGGCGAAGGCGTCGGCGGCATATTCGCAGCGCCTCGACACACCATTGATGATGGGTTCAATAACGAGGTCAATGGGCGAGAACAGCAGCGAGAAGGCTACGAGCGAAAGGGCAAACGAATGGTCGCGTGTGCCGCCGAGTGCGTGCGAGAGTTCGGGGTTATCGGCAAGCAGCGAGAACACGAAGAGATTGACAGCCACCATCACTATGCTCATTATCATAGTCTTGATTGTGTCACGATGCTTGTTGTGGCCCAACTCATGCGCCAGTACCGCCACAATCTCCTCGGTAGTTAGCTGCTCAATAAGGGTGTCGTAGAGCACCACGCGCTTCTTCATGCCGAAGCCGGTGAAATATGCATTGGCCTTAGTGCTATGCTTGGAGCCGTTGATTACGTAGATGTTTTTGATAGAGAAGCCCATCTCATGGGATGCGTTCTCGATTGCGGTGCGCAGTTCGCCTTCCTCAAGAGGTTTCTGCTTATTGAACAGAGGCACAATCAAGTTGCTGTAAAACAATGAGAAGAAGATGATAAACGCGGCACACACCAGCGTTGCCCAAATCCAGAACGACGGGCCTAGGTAGCTATAGAGAATGAAAATAACGCTGAGCAGCATTCCTCCGAGCACCAAAGTTAGCAGGAGACTCTTGAGGGTGTCGAGCCAAAAGGTGAGGTGGGTAGTTTTGTTGAAGCCAAATTTCTGCTCAATGATAAAGGTATCGTAATAACTGAACGGCAGGCTGATGATAGCCGAGACCACGGCATAGATGGCAAAAAAGATTAGCAGCTGAAGCAGCAGACTGTGTGTCCACTGGGCAGTGAGGTCATCAAGCCAGCCAAGCACGCCGGGGATAAGTACGGCAAGGGTGATGGCAAGCGAAACACAGCGCTCTATCCATCCCACGCGCTTGTTGGCACGCATATAGGCTTGTTGCTTTTGGTATTTCTCTTCGTCATATAAGCCTTCAAGTACTTTTGGAATGGGATGAGTCATCCACTTTCCGTTAAGCCACGACAGCAAGCTGCTCACGCCAAACTCTAGTAGCACGAATGCGATTATTAATATGAGTAATGGATGCATCTATTTAAGTGATAAGTGTTGTTATGTGATAAGTGTTAAGTGAGCTGCGACTCGTCGCTCGTTCCACTTTCCTCCATCCTCCTTTCACGATTAAATAACCACTCTGGCGAAGGGTGGGGCGGTGATGTCGCAGGTCTCGCCGCGCAGGAATTTATAGTGGCCAGCCACGGCAATCATGGCGGCGTTGTCGGTGGTGAAAGTGCGCTTAGGGATGAACGCCTTGATGCCTCGGCGGTCGCAGTACTGCTGTACGGCGGCACGCACGCCGCTGTTGGCGCTCACGCCTCCGCCAATCGCTACCGTTTTGATGCCAGTGTCTTTGATTGCTTTGCCAAACTTGTCCATTAGAATGTCGATGATGGTCTTTTGCAGCGAGGCGGCAAGGTCGGCCTTGTTCTCTTCTATGAAATTGGGGTTTACTTTGAGTTCGTCGCGCAGGGTGTAAAGGAACGACGTCTTCAAGCCGCTGAAACTGTAGTTATAGCCTTCGATGTGCGGTTTTGAGAACTTGAAGCGCTTGGCGTCGCCCTGCTTTGACAATTCATCGATGTAGGGTCCGCCTGGGTAAGGCAGTCCCATCACTTTGGCGCATTTGTCGAAGGCCTCACCGGCAGCATCGTCGATGGTTTGTCCCATGATTTCCATGTCGTAGGGCGAGTCAACTTTGATAATCTGCGAGTTTCCGCCGCTGATGAGCAAGCACAGGAAAGGGAACTCAGGAACCTCGGTATTCTCGTCTTCTTTGATGAAATGTGCTAACACGTGACCGTGAAGATGGTTCACATCAACGAGTGGTATGTTCAGGGCCAGTGCCAGACCTTTGCTGAAAGCCGTGCCCACATGGAGCGAGCCAGGAAGGCCAGGACCACGTGTGAAGGCGATGGCGTCAATCTCGCTCTTGTCGATGCCTGCCTGCCGTATTGCCTCGCTAACTACCGGCACAATGTTCTGCTGATGAGCGCGCGATGCCAACTCAGGCACCACTCCGCCGTAGGCCTCATGCACCTTTTGGCTCGCGATGACATTGCTCAACAACACGCAGTCCCTAATGACCGCTGCACTGGTGTCGTCGCATGACGATTCAATTCCAAGTATTATCATAGTCAAATTAACGAGAAAACAAGTTTTTGAAAATTATAATTGATTAAATCAAAATCTATGGAGTTATGATATCATTTGCCCAAAGCTTTTGTAGGAATGTTTTAGCAGGTAGTATCACAATGTCGTCAACTATTCGTGGAGCATTTTCATTGCTGACAATAAAAGACTTGACAGAGGGATAATCTTGTCTAAAGGCTTTAAGGCCTCGCAAATGGGATGTTTTTATAGAATCTGATGACTTAATTTCAAGTGCCACCTCGGCATCACCTATTACGGCATCAACTTCGTAGTTGTTGTCGTGTGTTCGCCAGTAAGTTAATTTTTTGTCGCTTCTATTATATCCCAAATAAGCAACAATTTCCTGAATTATCAAGTGTTCAAAGGCATGACCATATTCTGCTGTTCCTTGCTGAAGTTGTGTTCTGTTGAGCAGACTGTTTACAATTCCCACATCAAAGTAATAGAACTTTGGCATCTGGGTGATGCGTCTTTTCACTTTTTTGTTAAATGCTGGCACAAAGAATCCAATCATTGTTTCCTCAAGTATTGTGAAATACTCCTTGACAGTTACTCCTGAAACACCACATTCGCGTGCAATGTTAGTGAAGTTCACCACTTCTCCATCACACATGGCGGCGATGGTCATAAATCGGGTAAATGAAGTCAAGTCACGTGTTAAAGCTTCGGCAATGATTTCTTGCTGAAGGTAATCACCCACATAGGCTGATAGTCGCCGTTTGGCGTTTTTGGCAAGATAGTGTCTAGGCAGCATACCAAAATTAACCGCTTTATCAAGGTCAAAATCGGGAATTTCGGCACTTACCAATGGATATAGTCTATCGCTTAATGCTCTACCTCCTAATAAGTTTGCGCCACTGCGACGCAATTTTCTTGCGCTGGAACCACACAAAATGAAGTGTGTGCCGTGATTGACCATAAGCCAATGAACCTCATCTAGTAAGGCAGGGATTTTCTGAACCTCATCAATAATGACAATTGCCTCTGGTGGTAGCGCTTCTACTCGTTGGCGTAGAAGAGAAGGGTTGAACTTAAGTTCTGTGAACACATCAGCCTTAAGCAAATCATAGTACACAGCATCTGGAAACAATGTGTTTAGCAAAGTGCTTTTTCCCGTTTGACGTGCACCCCAGAGGAATAAGCTATCCTCATAAATATCTTCTAATTCTAAGATTCGTTTGAACATATTTGAATGTTTTTTGCAAAGATACAAAAATATTTTATAATGCAAAAGTTTTTGAAACAAAAATGCTCAATATACTCAAAATGAGTCGATAGATGGTTTTTAAATTATCAAAAATCTAAAGTGCAACTTTAAAATTTTGACAAAAATCTAAAGTACAACTTTAAAATTTTGGCTTTTTCTGTTGAAGAGCTCAATTGAAATTTGAATGAATTGTGCATTCTGCATTTTTACAGCCATTTTGCGCTTTTGTACCACTCGATTGCTTCGTGGATGCCTTGACGCAAGTCGTACTGGGTCTTGAAGCCAAAGTCGCGCTCGGCGTCGGTGGTGTCGCAGAGCCAGTTGCGCTGCTTGAGGATGCGGAACTTGTCGGGGTTGAGGGTGCTGGGTTTGCCAGTGAATCGGCTGATGAACTCCGACACATGGCACACGATTTTCACCACCCACAGCGGACAGGTGATGGGAATGACAAACTTCTTGCCTAACTCGTCAAGCACTATCTTTCGGAACTCCTGTTGGGTGTAGCTTCGGTCTTCGCTCATGAAGTAGGCTTTGCGCTTGGGTCCAGCCTCCAGAGCGTCCATCACGCCTCGTGCCAGGTCTTTCACATAAATGAATGTGAGCATTTGCTTTTTGAAGCCCACGCTGAAATCAAAGCCGCGTTTTATACTCTTAATCATCAAGAAGTAGTCGCGTTCGTGAGGACCATACACTCCCGTGCAGCGGAAGATAGTGTAAGGGAAGTCGCTTTGCATCTGCAGATAGGTCTCTCCCTTGAGTTTCGAGGTTCCGTAGCGGGTGTTTGGGACAGGAATATCGCTGCTCTTAAATGGCGTGTAGTTCTCGTCGTCGCCAGGGCCCATCACGCTGAGGCTGCTCATCATCAGAAACACCTCGGGCACCGCGTCAAGCTCTTTCAGCTCATCGACAATCGCCTTGAGGCAGCCATAGTTCACCGTCTCGAAGTCGAGGTAGTTGGTGGCTTTGGTGAGTCCTAAGTTGTGGACCACATAGTCCCACTTTCCGTGTTGGGCGATGTGGTCTTTGAGGGTGTTGTGAAGCGCTTCCTCGTTGGTAAAGTCGAGTTCGAGAAAGTTTATGCGTTCATCAGTGAGAAACTTGCGGCTTGTGGTCTTGCGCACCGCTGCCCAGGTCTCATAGCCACGGCTCAGGGCTTCCTCCACGAGGTAACCGCCAATAAAGCCTCCAGCGCCTGTAATGAGAATCTTTTTAGTCATCGATCAAGAACAGTTTTTACTTTTTTCAATATCATTTCAGGGTATATATCGCGCATGCAGTGATAATCGCCAAAGCGGCATTTCTTGTTGCCAAACACCGAGCAAGGCCTGCAGTCAAGGTCAAGCTGCACTGTATCTTTCAACGCTTGATGCCAACCCAAAAAGCCACAATAAGGATGAGTAGCGCCCCATACGCTCACAGTAGGCAATCCCACTAGTGAAGCCAAATGCATGTTGGCCGAGTCCATTGTAAGCATCACGTCGCAGTGGCTTAGTAATGCCAATTCGTCGGCAAACGAGTGCTTGATGTGTGGCAGCGACAGTACGTTGGAGTAACGCCTCATGATGGGGGCAAGAGTGTCGCGCTCATTCTTGCCGCCCCCCATCAGGAATAGATGACAATGCTCC
The DNA here is from genome assembly GCA_017618355.1 of Muribaculaceae bacterium. Lineage (GTDB taxonomy): Bacteria > Bacteroidota > Bacteroidia > Bacteroidales > Muribaculaceae > Sodaliphilus. Next base: position 3,461 of record JAFZUL010000159.1, on the reverse strand, counting down.
CACCGCGACATCTCGCCAATTACCAGTTGCATCTGTTCCAGTGGATACTCTTTGCCCTGGTGCTGTGAGAATGGAGCCACGGCGATCCAGCGGTCGCCATCTTCCTTAGCAGGCACAATAGGGCTCTTGAGTGTTCCACCATGAGCGATGATGCTAGTGAACTCCTCACCTAGTTTGAGTCCTAACTGCTTGAATACTTCCTTATAGCGCGCATGAGTAGATATGAGAGGGGCACGAGTTTGTCCAGTAATAAGTTTGCGCTTTTCTTTGCGCCCCTTGTCGATGACTGCCACGTTCACCTTTTTGCACTTGAGCACAACCCGCATGAGTTTGGTGCGCAGCACGTCGTGCAAGTCGGCCATGGCATCAAAGTCATAGCGGTATTGAAGATTTTTGGCTAGTTTTACTGGTCCTATGATACCACTGTAATTGTCGAGGTCGATGCCCAGCACAATGAGGTTGCTTGGGCGGTTGATAAACAACCCTTCGTCCATCTTGCGAGTGGCAAAAACAAAGCTCACCTGCGGGTTTGCCTCGCACATAGGATAAACTATGGGGATAGTCATAGCCACATCGCCTAGAGCCGAGAATCGGGTGATGAGAACGTTTCTTAATATCTTTTCCTCACTGCTTTTTGCCATATAACACGGGGTTGGTTTCTGGGTCGTTATACATCTTCATTTGGCGATAGACCTTCATGTATTTGCGGCCTGTGGCGATGTCGTCGAGCAGTTGGTCGATGGCGGTGGTGAGGTCCACGCGTTGTTCAAGCAGCACTGAGAGTTTGTGCTGGCACTGCTCGATGTGGCTTGGTGATGCATCGCTGCGCTCCACCTGCTCGCGCATATGGTAGATTTTCAGCGCTAGAATCGAGAGGCGATCTATCGCCCATGCCGGGCTCTCGGTGTTGATGGTAGCGTCGTCGAGTACCTTAACATCGGCATATATTGTGCGAAAATAGCTGTCGATTTTCTCCACGAGGTCGGTGCGGTCTTGGTTGCTTCGGTCGATGCGGCGCTTCAGGGCGAGGGCGGCGACTGGGTCTATCTCTGGGTCGCGAATTATGTCCTCGAGGTGCCATTGCACGCTGTCAATCCAGCATTTGGTGAAAAGTTCGGCTTCGATGCTTCCTTCAGGATAAGGGTTTTGGACTTGTGCATCAATATCGTCGGTGACGTGATACAATGATATAGTCTTATCGAATATTTGATTGGATTTCTCGGCAAAGTTCATATTATTCTCTTTTTAAATAATAATCTGCAAAGTTAATAATAAAAAAGAAACTATAGAGTTTTGTAGTTAAAAAACCATCTATCTCGTCAAAGCGAACTATGTTTTTAATGAATAATTCTGCTGTCGCTTTACCCAAAGATTACAAACCATATTCGGTATATGTCAGTTTCATGCGACGCGTTGTTTCCCTTATGGAATTATTTATCTTCCAATGTTCCTCATTCTTGTAGGGGCGGTCGTGATCAAGGTGTAGCGTTATTGCCAAGTAACGAATCTGCACAGCTTTAATGCCAGCATTCATCAGCCTCTCGCCCAGTTCACGGTCCTCGCCACCATATTTCATGCGCTCGTCAAAGCCTCGTGCCTTGATGATATCTTCGCGCCAACCCGAAGAATTCATGCCATTCCAAGTTGCTTTAGCCGGGGTTACTGTGTTCATCAATGACGAGAACCAGGTTTTTTTAACCAACTTCGTACACTTGAAATTCCAACTCAATCCCTGTTCCTTGAGCCATTGTAGGTCGAAGGCTCGCTGCGTATTTATGTCTTCCTGAGTGAGCTGCTTGCTAATATCCATGGGCAGTTTGAAATAACCACCACTTAGGAAATGCCCAACGCGTGCGTGACGCTCATGAGTGAGAAGGAAATCATCGCGCGGAATGCAGTCTTGGTCAGTGAATACAAGATACTCGCTCTCACTCACCTTCAAAGCTTCATTCAGGATTTTCGTCTTCTGGAATCCGTTGTCCTCATGCCATACATGCTTAATGGGTAGCTTGTTGACAAAGGTTTTTATCAGCTCTCTTGTCTCGTTGGTGGAACCATCGTCGGCGATAATTATCTCATCTGCCATTCGCAGCTGGCACATGTATCCCCACATCGTCTTCTCTAGCCATGCGGGATTATTAAAGGTTGAAATTATCACACCTAGTTTCATTACAGTTCAAATTTGGGAACCTAATATGATCATTTATATCTAATAATTTTTAGGGCAGTTTGACGAACTTTTCGGCGCAGTTTCCATGTGCTGCATTGTTTCTTCTGGGCTATGGTCTTAATCACCTGGTCAATGCTCGTGGATGCCTCGTCGTCGGTCTCCACCAGCAGGTGATCGAGGGGTGTGACCGCAAGCACCTGCTCGTTGTGCTTGCTACCAAAGGAGAGGTAGAAACCCGCGTCTAGCAGTTCGCGAGCCACGTTCTCGTTGCCACGGAAGCCGTGGATTATCCAAGCCACGTTATGGGCTTGAGGGTTGTCGCGCCATAGTTTGAGAATCTGCTGCGAGGTACGCACGCAGTGGATTATGAGGGGCTTTTCGGCGGCTGCGGCAATGTTGATGTGAGCTTGCATCACCTGCTCCTGGATGTCGAGCGGCGCTCCTTTGAGCGTGTCGAGTCCTGTTTCGCCTATAGCCACCACCAGTTGGTGCTGCGATATCTCCTTGAGTTTCTCTATCTGCTGTTGCCAGTCGTCGCCTATGTGCCAGGGGTGGATGCCTACTGAGTAGGTCTTGCCATACAGCGGGTTAAAGTCATTGACATCAACACTGATGATGGCTTGCTGGGCTTCAGTGTCGTGGCTGTGGAAGTTGGTGATGACGGGCGGCACAGGGTCATAGCCATGTCCTCCCCACGGATTGCAGCTTACGATACGCTTGATACCCATCCATGTGCCTTTCAATGGTCCGTAGGCTTGGATAGCCTCTACGGCATAGTGGCTGCAGGTTGGAGTGTATCGGCACGCTGCTGGCAGCAATGGTGAGATACACCGTTGGTAGAACTTGATTGGCAAAATAAAAATTTGCTTCGCTATGTTGCCTAGGGTGAGTTTCATGGCTCGCAGTTGTTGGTTGTCGCAGTGGCAATCTTGCTGAGCAGTTCTCGTATGCTGCGCTCAATCGTGGCATAGTTGCGCTCGTCGTTGGCAACCCAGTTGAAGCCTATGAGCACAGTCTTGCCTTGCGAGGTCACAGGTTCTAGCAGAGCTCGGTTAAGGCGGTAGGCCTCGCGGGTGCGGCGACGCAGCAGCACGCGGTTCACGGCGTGGCGAATCCTTTTTTTGGGAATGGATATAAGGAAGCGGGCCGTCACAGGATGACCATTATCGTCGGCTGGCACGGCAAGATAGACTGCACGCAGTGGATATGCAATCAGCGATGTGCCATGTGCATAAAGTCGCTCAATCTCTATCTTGCTGCGCAGCTTCTCGCTCTTATATAACTTGAAATT